>JAHFAF010000136.1 GCA_023250715.1 Pseudobdellovibrionaceae bacterium
GGTGGTGGTGGTGGTGGCGGTGGCGGCAGCGAGAGCTCAAGCTATTTTTTCTTCACCGCAAACAAAGATGGCAGTACGGTCTCTCGATATTCCCTAGATCCCTCCAACGCCGCAGTAGTAACTTTAGGAGACTACCAAAACACAGCTATCTCTGGCCCGACCGGTTTAGCCGCCACATCGAATGGAAATTGCCTCTTTATCGCCAGCGAAGGCAATTCCACAATCGAGTCCGTCAAAATAGATTCCACAGGGGAGCTTATCCACCAGCAGTCTTATCAGCCTGGCTTCGCACCCTCCGACTTTGCCATCAATAGCAACGATACATCTCTGTATGCTTATAGCCGCATCGAACCCAAATATGCCTTTTACAGTGTAAACGCCGTAGATTGTTTACTCGAATTCAAAGGTCAGAGCTCAGTCAACGACCAAATTGCCGGAATGGAGGTTATCGAGAGTCTAACTTCGGTTGTTATTTCCACCGACGTCAACACAATGCTCTTTACCATTGGGTCAATGGGCTCCCTTATACCGGTAAGTTCTGTTAATACGGTTGGGGCGGCGGCGCTCATGCGGCGGCCGTCAGCGGAGCAAATCTTCGTATCGATCGGCGTTCAAACCCTCGCGATATTTTCAGTTAGCACCGTTTCTTTAAATCCAATTCCGGGAAGCCCTCAATCCACGAATATGATTTCTAATATGGCTTTTGAGAAGGACGGCAATTACATGTACACGGCAGGCACCATTCAAGGATCGGTGTCGATGCGTTCCGTTGATGCGGAAGGGGCGACCACCCTCATCAGCACGATTGCATCTGGAGGAACTTATCCTATAGCCGTTGCCGTGGACCCCACCGGAAAGACACTGATCACCGCCAATTATCAATCGAATGACGTTTCAACCTACCTCATCACCCATGGGGGAGGAGGAGAAAGCGCCGGCATTTCCTTAGTTCACAATACCTCTTCGGGCGCCTTGCCCCGGGACGTAGTCATCGTGACTAAATGAGGCGCCCTAGCCCAACTTCCAAAAGCATTCTTCGTTCGGCCCTTACTCGAGGATCTTTTTCTACTCTGCCCAATGCAGCCTCCAACTTTGCCTTGTCGTAACCCGTTCTCTTTTCAATTTGAGGGCGAACATGGCGAACAATCTCCGAAGGCACATTGCCACAACCCAGTTTTCCTAAAGAACGCACTACGCGCACTGCTTGCACGATGGGATCTCTATCCACCTCATGCCAGTTCACCACTTTCGGCTCCTTTTTTTTCCAGGAAAGATAACCGCCATGGGGATCCTGGACCGCTTTACGCACGAGGAGTTCTTCATAGGAAAATTGACTGAGCTCGGCTCGCGCAAAATCCGCAAGACTTTGATCTGTCCTAAGACGAAGCTTGATCATGTCGAAATTGAAAATCCCATTGAGGGGCATCTCGGATTCTGAATGATAAAGAGTCACATCCATAGAACTTTGTCCCTTAAACAGATTGAATCCCCATCCCGCCAGGTAGTTTTCTCGCTCGGGCGAAGGCTTCTCCGGATTACCCCGAATATGCGGGGTAACTCCCACCGGATCGAGCATACCTAATGAATCCGACTGAACCGTCATCGCCATGATTTCGGCATAGCCCTTATCGACCTTTTGCCCACACACCACATAGATATCGAGATCTCGTAATATCACGGGACTCCGGAACCAAACGTGATCCAGAATGGCAACGCTACTTGCGCCACCGATATAGATCTCTTCGATCTCGAAATCTCTTTTCAACTTGGTCTGTAATTCCCATAGCCACTGCGATAGGTCTTCCAACTTAGAGCTCATGCCGCCTCCCAAAACTTTTTAAGCGTAATAGCTCTGGAAAATGCCAAGCCCAGAGTCCAGCCACCAAGCAGGTTCCAATCCCTCCGAACAAAACTGAACCGACAGGCCCCCACCAAGAAGCTGTCAGTCCCGATTCGAACTCTCCCAACTGATTGGAAGAGAGATTGAAAACCTGGTTCACCGCACTCACTCTTCCCCGCATTTCGTCGGGAGTATGGAGTTGCAAAAGTGTTTGCCGAATAATGACACTCACCACATTCGATGCGCCGGAAAGGACAAGCACCAAGCCCGTAAGCCAGAGATTGCGGGAAAGCGCTAGGACGATCGTGACCAATCCGAAAGTTCCGACGGCAAAAAAGAGTTTTTTCCCGATGTGATTGTTCATCGGAAATCTTGCGAGTATCACCGCCATAAGGAGAGAACCCAACGCAGGTGCGCTTTTCAACCAACCCAAACCGGCAGGCCCCAAAAGAAGAATGTCCTTTGCATAAACAGGGAGAAGAGCCACTGCACCACCAAAAAGCACGGCAAATAAATCCAAAGAAAGGGCCCCCAACAGTATTTTTTCATTTCGGATGTAGCGCGCACCCGCCGCTACATTTTTCCAGTTGAAGCTCGCGATAGCTTTTTGGGGGAGTACCGCTGGCACCTTTGTCATCATTGCCGCCCCGAGAAAGGCAAAGGCCGCGGAAGCGATAAATACATTTCCTCCGCCAAACGAAACAAAGGCAATTCCACCGACGGCGGGGCCCAAGACATTGGCCACCTGCTTCGTGGAAGAGATCCAAGCCACGGCCGAAGGCAGCTCTATTTCAGACACTAATTGAGGAAGAAGGGCAGAGGCCGAAGGAGCTTCGAGCGCGCGCAGAAGCCCTGTGCCGATCAAAAGAAAATAGAACGGCCAGACTTCCCTAGGAAACCCGTAAAAGAAAATTCCACATGCAAGCGAGGTGAGCCCTCCGCCAGTTAAGCAAATAAGAAAAAGACGTGATCTTGAAAAACGATCCGCTAAGTGCCCCGCAATGGGAGCAAATAAGAGCGCCGGCAAGAATTGAGCGAGGCCGACATATCCAAGATGCAGCGGCGAGCCGGTGCGCTCATAGATCATCCAGGCCATCGCCACCGAGAACATTTGTTGCGCGAGAACGCCAAGAAAGACTGTGAATTGGTAAGCCCCGTAACCCATCGAAGGGGAATATAACAAAAAAGGAGATTACAGCGCTGTGACCAATGTCACATTGCATCAATTTATAAGTATTCGATAAACCAATGCTTTAAGGTTTCTGATTGGGGTTCCGATCGATTTTGAAGCGATGCTTCCGCTTCAAAGCTAGTTCTGCTCCGAACATGAAGGTTGCGGCGCCACAAACTCGTCCCCCTGTCCCCACAATTACAAAAGGCGGCACCTTTTCGCTCGAAAGCCCGTACCAGCTTCTGCAAAAAATACCGGAGATCTACCGTGAGATCGAAAAAACAGGATTCGTCGTATTGCGAGCATGGGACAATTCTGAAAAAACTCTCTTGAAAGTTGCTCAATACTTCGGCCGCATTCAAGGCCATGCAAAGGCGGATGAACGAGGGCTCGTCACCGTCACCCCGGAACGAGCAACAAACTCCCCTAAGGAATTTGATCGAAATTTGAGCAAGACTTCCCAAGAATTTCTCCTTCACACCGACGGCTCTTTCATGAATGGAATTTGCCCGGTCGAAGAAAAATATTTTCGCCTCGGGCCTCCGGGTCTCTTTCTTCTTCAATGCGTGCGCCCGGCATCCGTGGGAGGAGAGTCCGTTCTCCTCGATGCAGAAGCGGTGTTGAACGCTCTGGTGAATGAACAGCCGGAGCTGGCGCGAATTGCTCAAATGCCGGGGCTGCTCCACTTTTTCGGAGGAGATCAGGTCGCACTCGATTTTCCTTTGTTCGAAAGACTCGCGGTAGATCGCTATCGCATCCGCTTCCGATTGGATCTCGCTCTGGCGAAATCGGAAAATGCGGCAAGCATTCGATTCCTTATTGATAAGTTTTTCTTGAGCCCGCGTTTTCAAACGCGTCGCCGCTTGGAGAGTAATGAGATCATCGTAGTGGACAATAGCCGAATCGTTCACGGAAGAGATGGCATCAGCCTCGAGGGCACGGAAGGAGCAAGGCTCCTCCGCCGCGCTTGGATATGGGATGAACACAACGCCGAGGTGGAGGCACTCAGCAACTCTCTTTCGGGATTGCAAGCATTCGAACGCGCTAGAGTGTATGGGCCCAAGACCGACGCAGACTTGCGCCTAAGGCCTCTCTCCCTTGGGATTCGCCTTTCCCGCCAAGCAGAGTCCCGCTAAAGCCTTGGCCATTTTTGGATCCTTACAGAAACGCGAGAAGGGTCTTTCATGACTCTCCATATGGCTCTCCACGAACACCTTCAAATTCTTCGAGCACTCTGCCTCATTGCCTCTATCTGCGAAGCAGTCGCTAAAACCGGTGTAAGCAATGGCCTCCACGGCATCGTGAAAAACTCTAGAAGATCGCAATACTGGGTATTCCTGCGGGAGGGAATCCACGATGG
Organism: Pseudobdellovibrionaceae bacterium; assembly: GCA_023250715.1. Lineage (GTDB taxonomy): Bacteria > Bdellovibrionota > FAC87 > UBA2466 > UBA2466 > JAHFAF01. The sequence goes on from JAHFAF010000136.1 coordinate 4,372, forward strand.
CCATCGCATTCGCTGCACTCTCAGCGGCCACGGATTTCAAATATCCCACAGCGACTTTCTCGACGAAGGGGACCCATTTTTTTCCACGCTCCGACTCAGGAACAGTCGGCAAATGAAGCATTGCCTCCGCCCAAGCCTTTTTAGAAATGAACCCCTCAATCTCCTCGATGGAGTATTGAGCCTCTTCCGCGAGAGCCATCAGACATACCGTCATTGCGAGGAGATAAAGCAGCTTCACTTATCCTCCATTCGAATGCCATAGCGTTGTGCTTTTCGGTGCAATGTCTTGCGATCAATACCGAGGACAGTAGCTGCTTTCGACTTATTAAACTGGTTCTCCTCTAAAACTTTTAAAATATGAGCCTTCTCTAGCTCTTCGAGTGAGTTCGGAGGGGCCGTGGCAACAGTGGACTTGTCGTTCGATCGGATCTCCGGCGGAAAATCCTCGGGGTAAAGAATCGTGGTTCGCGTCATCGTCACGGCCCGCTCAATCGCATGCTCGAGCTCTCGGACATTTCCGGGCCAATGGTAGGCTTTCAATAGAGTAACCGCTTCATCCGAGATGTGCGATACGGGCTTATTGATTCGGCGAGAGTAGCTTGCAAGAAAATATTCAACCAGGGCCGGAAGATCTTCCATTCTACTGCGCAAGGGCGGGAGCTCAATCAAAATTACTTTCAAACGATAAAAAAGATCTTCTCGAAATAGCCCCTGCCCCACCGCCTCTTCCAAATTCCTGTGAGTAGCAGCAATCACTCTCACATCAACTTTTTTCGATTCCGTAGATCCCACAGGCTTGAGCTCACCCTCCTGCAACACGCGCAAGAGCTTCACCTGAAGCGAAAGGGGAATATCTCCTATTTCATCCAAGAACAGGGTACCGCCGTGAGCCTCTTCGAAAAGTCCTAGCTTTGCCGCTATCGCTCCAGTAAAAGCCCCCTTCACATGCCCGAAAAGCTCAGACTCCAGAAGTGTTTCAGTCAACGCGCCACAATTTACAGCGACAAACCGGGCCTGCCGGCGGGGACTATTCTCGTGAATTCCCCGCGCCACGAGCTCCTTTCCTGTTCCGCTCTCACCCACTATCAAGACGTTGCTGGGAGATAGAGTGGCACGGGCGAGTGTCTTGTAGACTTCGACTATTTTCGGGGATTTTCCGATTAAAGTTCTTCCGCCAGGAAAAATATTTTTTTCTGAAGGAGCAGAAGCCGCAGGCCTCTGACTTTGCGTGAAGTGCTCCGCCCCTCTTGCCATCACGGCTTTTAGCTCGTTAAGATCGAAGGGTTTGCTGACATAGTCGAATGCGCCTTTTTGAATTGCTCCGATTGCCCCCTCCATCGTTCCAAAACCAGTCATTAGAATGGTTACAGAGGGAAGCTTGTGCTCTTTGATGTGGGCAAGAACGCTCATCCCATCCACATCGAGCATTCGAATGTCGGAGAGAATCAAGGGGAAGATCTCTTTGTTCAATTGTTCAATGGCGACTTCGCCTCCTGAAGCGAGTGCAACAGAGTACCCTTCTTTCTCAAATACTTCGCGTAAGAGCTCGCGGGTCACCCGGTCATCGTCGACGATAAGAAGTCTCATGCCGCCATCGTGTCGCGAAACGGCAGAGTTAACGTCACCCTGGCCCACGCGCCTTCCTTGGAATCAATTTTTAGCTTTCCGCCATATTTCGCGGCGAGCTGTTGAGAGATGGTCAATCCCAGCCCTGTTCCTTCCCCCGGCCTTTTCGTCGTAAAGAACGGCTTGATGACATCCCTGAGATTACTTTTCGAGATCCCCATTCCCGTGTCGTACACCTCGAGCTCAGCCCACTCCTCGCCCTTTCTTCTCATCACCTTCGTGGAAATGGAAAGCTTGAGACTTCCTCGCGGGTGAAGCTCACGTTTCGAATTCAGGCTATCAAGAGAGTTATTGACGAGGTTCAAAAGAATTTGTTCGATTTCCAAAGGCACGACCCTTAAGGGGCCCATCTTGCGTTCCAGATCCACCTTCGTGTCCACCGCAAGCGAGTCCAGTCGTGGCTTTACGATTCCTACGGTTTTATCGACGAGTTTATTCAGATCGACGAGCTGATTTTGCGAGACGGGTTTTGCCGTGGTCTGAAGAAAGCCTTTTACGATCTCTTCAATTCGGCGAAGCTCACCGGAAATAATTCCCATACGCTCATTCGCCCTTGAGGGTGCCTGGGCCTGACTCACCTCGCTCGAGAGAAGCTGGAGATGCCCTCCAATTGCGTTCAAAGGAGTGCCAATTTCATGGGCGAAGTTCGCCGTCAACTGGCCCATCACCGCGAGTTTTTCCACGTTCATGAGCTGGCGTTGAGTTTCTTGTAACTGAGAGGAGAGTTGAATGTTTTGATCCTCTGCCTTTCTCAATAGCCGTTCATTCAAAACTGTTTTTCTAAGAAAAAAGTTCAGCACGAGAATCAAAATAACCACGCTGAATGCCGCGGCCATTGAAGTGATCTTCCAATAGGCCTCGAGAAGGCGATTCACGGTTCGCGTGGTGATGACGAGATGAACCACCCCCAGGACTTTCGCCGGCGTTTTACTCGGATGAAACTGTTCCTTTTGGATGGGAACACGAATATCCCAACTTCCCACCCCTTCCTCATCGTGGCCAAAATCGGCCGTCGCTTTTTCCACGGAACCAACGGTCAGATTAGGATCTTCATCGACAACACTCGATGCAATTACCTTCATGTTGCCGGCAGCGTCCTTCGCAAAAACCTCGACGCGCTGAACGCTCGGTTGGAGATAAAGCAGCTCTTGAATCTCGTTTTCAATGAACGGCGGCCCGTCGACCTTCCCAAGCCAATGGCTCCCCTCGATTTTGGTCGCGAGCGCCTCGGCCGAGGTGAGCCCGACCTGCTTCAACTCCCCCTCAAGCATGGGGCGCGCGAGCTTATTTTCAAGGAAACTAACAACGACAAAAGTCGGCACGATTACGCCGATGAGCAGCAAGATTATCTTGCTTTGAATATCGAGGCGTTCCAGGCGTTTCACTACCCCAAATAATAGTCCCAACCACAAGGAGAATACAAACCCGCGGGTCCCCGCACGAGAGCACAAATCGCTTAATAAAAAAAAAGGGCCGAGACCGTGAGGTCCCGACCCTTCCTAGAAAAAATGAACTTACTCGGTCTTCGTCGCGCCCGTATCCGTGCCCGTAGTTCCCGTTGCTCCGGTGGTGCCAGTGGTGGTTCCAGTCGTGCCTTCGGTGGTCATCGTGGTGGCATCTTTCTTCGCGGTTTTCTTGCCATGCTTCTTGCCGTGGTGCTTCGCCGTCTTCTCGCCAGCAGGCGCGGTGGCGGTTTCATCCGCAATTACGGCGTGGGAAATCGTGAACAGGCCAAGGACCAAAGCAATAAGTGCTGCTTTCATGAGAAATTCTCCTTAAAGGAAATAGTTGTTACAACTTTACAGTTTCAAACTGAGCAATCCTCATGCCAGGGAAAAAAACGAAAAATGGGCCTTTCAGGGGATTGGGTTGGGTCATTTCTCCCCTGGGTTAATCCTAGTGGGGCAGAGTGGGACACGACTTAAGCTTTTTCTGGCTCACGGCGACCAGAGATTTTGAGGGTCAAGATCGCCCAGGAGAAAAGGCCGGGAAACCACCCCGCGACTTTTACGACAGCCTTGCCCAATTTGGTGATCACCACTTCCCTGCGACGCTTCGCCATCGCTCGGACAATTTGTCTCGCCGCTCCTTGAGAGGAAAGAGAGAGCCACCCAGGGATAGGATCCAACGCGTGGGGCTGGTGTTTTCCAAAATTATCCACCTGCCTTATTTCTGTAGAGATGAATCCCGGCGCGATGTGGACGACGGAAACTCCCTCGGCGGCAAGCTCTCCTCGAATGGAATCACAAAACGCTCGGACCGCGAACTTACTCATTCCATAAGGAGATTGTCCGGGAAGGCTCACATAACCCATGACACTTCCCACGACACCAAAGACTCCCTTCGACTCCTTTAAAGCCGGTAGAGTCGCTCTCAAGGTTCTTAGCACACCATAGATATTCGTCTCGAATTGCCTCTCATAATCCGCGTCCTTGAGGTTCTCGAATTTTCCCGCGACACCAAAACCCGCATTCGCCACAACGAAGTCCACACTTCCCCAACGCTGAAGCACTTCGCGAACTGCTCGCACGAGATCTTGTTCACGGGTCACATCAGCGGTGAGAGCCATGGCATCCCGGCCTGAGGACTTCATTTGCGCCACAATTTCTTCGAGTCTTTCCGTTCTGCGGGCAAGCAATGCGACCCGTGCTCCCCTTCGAGAGAACTCCAAGGCCACGGCCCGCCCAATTCCGGAAGAGGCGCCAGTCACGATTACGTTTTTTTGAGTAAGATCCATTTGCGAGGGAATCTATAAGAAAAGAAGCCCCGAGCCTAGTCCGTCTTGCACGTCCAACCCCTCCGAGCAAGGCCTTACAGAGGCTCGAGGCTAGTCTCGCTCAAAGGCGAGACCAGCAACGGCCCTTGCCCCCCAGCTTGGACCGTTGCCAAAGATTTTTAAAATTTACAGGAGAATTGTCACACATCGGGAGGTAGCGGCCTTCCCAACCGTGAGCCACAGAGTCCGCCCCCGGACTCTGCTCACAACCGCTACCCTCCCGATGGCCGTGACAAACCTAGAACCAAACTCCCCTCCAACCGGTACTGATCATTCCCGGTTTTATGCAGGGTGACTTAGCGTGTCGAAGTGTTTCCATTGAAAATGAACACTCTTGTTAAGGGGGAAATGGGGCCGTTTATCGACGATAAACGAGGTCAAATTGTCCTCGCGAGAGCCCTCGTTTTCCCCTCCATTTGGTTAACATTCCCCCCTTTTCAGCCATGTAAAATTGACCTGATGCATCATTTTTTGGTACACTCGCCGCCGGCTCGTTACCCGGAGGCTCAATTCCCATGAAATTCAATTACTTTGGTCTGGTTTTGATCGTCGCTGTCTCAGCATTTGCGGGGGAATTCGACCGTGTAGAGTACTTTCATCCCCAAATCCTACGCTCGGGGCAAGCTCTCATTCTTCATTCTCGGGGGAACACCACGGTCTCTTTTAAATGGGCCGGCCCTGCGCAATTCCAAATCGTGGGAGAAGGGAAAAAATTCTCTGTTGTCCCAAACGTTCCCGTCGTACTGAAGGAAACAGGACTCTATCGATTGATTCCCACACTCTTGAAAGATTCCGTTTCACTTTCCACCCGTTGTATTGAGAATTGTTTCCATGCCGAGATTTCTCCGCAAGAAGCGTGGGCGCAACTCAAGTATGAAGAGATGTTACCGCTGGTAAAGTTTGCCCACCAGCACATCAAGGAGCTTTCCGAAGATCGAGAAACACAAAAACGTTTGGCCTCTGGTTTGGTTGCTCATTTCAAAAATTCGCTGAAATCTGAGCATCGCTTTCCAGTACTTCCCCCTTTTCACGAAATAGGGGAGTATCAAGGAATGCTGGGGGGCTTCGAAGCGAAAAAACCAGCCCAAGAAAAAATTCAGACAGGCGATTTGAATGCCCTTCTCGAAGAGGGAAAAAAGGACAAGCTTTCCGAACCGAGCCCGACTTCGAAAGATTTTCCTGAAGTGAAGTACGGACACTTCACCGATTTAGCCATTCCATTTGAAATGCTTGTGCAGAGTCCTGTGATAGCCAGAGTGTTTACCTCTCTCGCCACGGGAAATGGAACGGAGATTACCTGGAAGACGATAGATAAGACTTTCATAATCAAGACACCGCAGGAATTCGTCTTGGCTCTTTATGAAACGGGCCACCAAATTGTTTGGCAGAGTGAACGCACGCACGCGAACTTTATCGCGCTCGTCCGAGGAGACAAATACGTAAGGTGGCCTGCATGGGTCGACACGGGTATTCCTCTGAAAGACGGCCGCAACTTACAAGTTCCGATGGGCCACAGCCAACAGACCTGGGTGATTCACGGCCCCCTTATCAACGCGCGCATTTCGTTTTTCTTGGGGATGAATGGTGTCGGGTTTTTCGCCAACACAGACAGCCGCCCGGCTTGGACGGGACTCAATATTAAACACCAAGTGGAAAGCGGTGAGGCCGGAGCGAACGGAAAGATTCTCGCTTCGTTCGCTTATGCCTCGAAATATTTGAAACGGGTTTACGAGGATCTCGACGGCCCTGCGAAGGGAGTGCCCGCCTCTGGCTATGGTTTCCTCGGCGTATGCAACGACTCGAATGCCTTTATCGAGCTCAGACTCTTCGGA
>JAHFAF010000478.1 GCA_023250715.1 Pseudobdellovibrionaceae bacterium
TAATTATTTGAAATCGATGGCCAAGAATGAAAAACTAGCCCAGAAGGCTGGGGCAAGTACCAAGAAAAGTGCTCCGAAAGCGCGTCCTCGTGCAGGCTCATCCACTACAAGAAAAACGAAGGGTCGTGCGAACGGTTCTCGCCGTTCTTCTCGTACTTAATACGGCGAGTTTCGCTGTAACGAAGGACGGAGAGCGCGCCCCGTTTCCGGAAAAGTTCATCACGGCCTCGGGAGCAATGATTGTTCCTGCGGGCTATGCCAAGTCGCTTAAAAAACAGAATCTTCTTCTTCTCTTCTATCGAACGGGAACGTGCAGCGTATGCGTTGGGCAGCTTGCGGATGTCGCCCAGGTCCGAGACGAGATCCTCAAGTGGAATACCGCCATTCTCGCCGTCAGTATGGATGATGCCATTCTTCAATCCCAAACAAAGGAAAAAATTGGCGATAGCTACCCTCTTGTTCTTGATCCCGAGGGGCATACGATCAAAGCCTTTGGTGTTTTCAATCCTTCGGACAAGCTTTCGCGTCCCGCAGTCTTCTTAATTGGCCCCAATCGAAAAGTCCTCTACCACTATGTGGGCCAGAGCATCGGCGATAGGCCGAGTATTGAGACGATTCTTCACGCGGTGAAACACTACTCGGGCCTTTTCCCCGGAGCGAAACGCGCCGGGAAAGGTTGAGTATGGAGATCTTTCACTCATTGGAGAGTCTACCCGCCGCCAATACCCCTTCCGCGGTGGCTATCGGAAATTTCGACGGCGTTCATCAGGGACACCAAGCTCTTTTGGGTAAAATGCTCGAAGTGGCGCGTGCGGGGAATTTTCTTCCGACGGTTCTCACCTTTCATCCTCATCCCGTCGAGGTACTTCGTCCTGGGACACATTTGCAAAGAATTACGACTACAGATGAGAAGCTGGAGCTTCTCGAAAAGTTTGGAGTGAAACGAGTTCTGGTCGAGCCCTTTACGAAGGAGCTTGCGAAGCTCCCTGCTGAAGAGTTCTTCCTGAAGTATCTTCGAGAAGGCTTGAAGGCCTCAGCACTTCATGTCGGGTTCAATTTTCGATTCGGCGCGGGTCGTCTTGGGGATACGGTACTTCTGGGCCAGCTGTGTTCGAGCGCTGAGATAGAGCTTTCTGTTGAAACGCCCTTCGAGCTTACGGGCACCCGGGTGAGCAGTAGTCTCATTCGACAATGGCTTCAGGAGGGAGAGGTATCTAAAGCCTCCCAATTCTTGAGCCGCCCTTATTTTGTGAAAGGGATGGTGATGTCGGGAGATCAGCGGGGCAGGAAGTTGGGGTTTCCTACTGCCAATCTTAAATACCCATCTGAAAAGGTTCTTCCAAAAAACGGTGTCTATCTCACGCGGGCTATTTGGCAGGGCAGGTCTTACCTTTCAGTAACCAATGTGGGAGTCCGCCCCACGTTTACTTTGGGGCAATCCATCCCGCTCATTGAGACACACCTTCTCGATTTCAGTCAGAAGCTTTATGATGAGACTCTGACTCTTGAATTCAATGAAAGGATTCGAGATGAAAAAAAATTCGATTCACTCGATGCTCTAAAAGTGCAGATTGCAAATGACATCGAATATGCTCGGGGGAAAAAGTGAGCGCTAAGCCTCATATCTTGATCTTGGCAGCGGGGCAGGGGAAGCGAATGCATTCCGATTTGCCCAAGGTTTTGCACGAAGTTCATTTTCGTCCCATGATTCATTACGTCCTGGACCTGGCGAAGGGGATTCCTCACTCGAGTATCTGTTTGATTGTAGGGCACGGAGAAAAAGAGGTAAGGGAGGCCTGCTCGTCCTATACGGGGGTCCAATATTTTTCTCAAGCCGAGCAGAAGGGAACAGGGGACGCCGTTCGTCGTGCGGAACCTTTTTTAAGTCAGCAAAAAGGGCAGGTGGTGATTTTAAGCGGGGATGTCCCGATCTTAAGTCGAGACTCTCTCGATCGCCTCTTAAGTTCTCCTTCGGCTGATTGTGTAATGATGACGGCTAGGCTCAAAGACCCAGGTGCCTATGGCCGAGTGCTTCGAGCAACGGACGGAAAGGTGACGGGCATTAGAGAATACGCCGATTGCAGTGAAGAGGAAAAGAAAGTGGAGGAGGTCAATGCAGGCATTTATCGCTTCGAGATTTCTTCACTTCTTTCTGCCTTGAAGAGAGTGAAGAGCCACAATAAACAAGGCGAATACTACTTAACCGACGCCGTCGGTTTGCTCACTCAGGAAGGGAAGGTTCTTCCCTGTGAACTGAAAAACCCGGAAGAAATGACGGGAATCAACGATCGCTACGCGCTTTCACAAGTGGAAGGCTGGGTGCGCGACCAAATCAATCGCGAGTGGATGGTGAAAGGGGTTACCATTCAAAATCCTTCCACGGTTCTCATCGATCACGAAAGTACGTTTGGAAAAGATGTAGTGATCGAGCAGGGGTGCAGAATTGTCGGCACCAAAGTGGGAGACGGCGCGCACCTAAAGCAGGGATCCTATATCGAAGAGAGCGTAATCGGGCCCGAGGCCACCGTGGGCCCTTATGCCCACTTACGGCCCGGCAGCAAATTGGGCAGGAAGGTGAAGATCGGCAATTTCGTAGAGCTCAAAAAAGCGGAATTCAAGGACGGCGCGAAAGCTTCTCATCTGAGTTACATCGGCGATGCCGAGATAGGGGAGAACTCAAATCTAGGCTGCGGTTTCATCACCTGCAATTACGACGGAAAAGACAAACACAAGACCACCATTGAGCGCGATGTTTTCATCGGAAGTGATTCTCAGATGGTGGCGCCCATCAAGATCGGCCAAGGGAGCTATATCGCCTCAGGTTCCACGGTGACAAAGGATGTTCCTCCGGATTCTCTCGTCTTCGCACGAGTTCCGCAGAAGACAAAGCCGGGGTATGCGAAGAAATACAAAAAGAATTCAGATTAGGAAATAGGGAAATTCGATCGGGCGTCGGCGGCAAGATTTCGACCGCATATCGTGATTAAATGGAATTTCGCTGATGACTACCCTTTCTGGAATTCTACCCCCCAAATTTGATGTGTGTAGGGTCACGGATCGACAATGGTTGGGCGTTTTGCTTGTCCTTGGAATCCTGACCCACTTTGCCTGGCCGCTTTCGGAACCTCGTGCCGTACTTCTAGATGAAAGAGATTATGGTCAGGAAGTCGCAAGCTATATAACCCATAAGGTTTCGCCTTTCATGGAG
>JAHFAF010000479.1 GCA_023250715.1 Pseudobdellovibrionaceae bacterium
CGACATTGCTGGCGCTTGCGGACAGCTGCACACAGAAATTCAGCGGCGGCAAGCCACTATCCATTAAATTGGGGAGGCACTTTGTTTTTCCATTTGTGGGCGAGGGTGAGCTCTTCATCGCGAGTGGTAAGTAATTCTTTCTCATTCCCCTTCCATTGATCGCGAAACCACTTCGCGGTTAAAGTGCAGAACTCTTCGAAAGGGGTGGGACGGTATTCCAGCTCGTGCTGGGCCTTGGCGATGTTGGGGATGAAATTTTGAAGGTTTCCCAGTGGTCCACTGAGTTCCCCGAGAAGTTCTTCGGGCAAAGAAAGAAATTCCACAGGTGCTTTGAGAGCTTCAGCACTCAGTTCGAGCAGCTGTCGTAAGGTCACAATCTCAAATTGTGCGAGGTAATAGATCTGGTTTTTGGTGGAGTCTTTTTCCGCCGCCGATCGATACGCGCGAGCCAAGTCTTCGCTGAAACAGAGTCTAAAGCTCTGCACTCCTCCGTTCCCTAGAAGAATGGGCCCTCCTTGAATCAATCTTGTCAGATACCAAAAGACGCGATTCTTATTATCGAAGGGGCCGTACACGGGAGAGGGACGAAAGATGGTCCACGGTATTTCTTTTTGACTGGTGAGATACGCCTCGGCTTCCAGCTTTCCTCTCGCGTATTGCCAATGAACATTGGAAGGGTCTTCATCTTTGGGCGTGAAACCGTATTGAACATCCTCTTCATTCAAGGGCTGGTAAAAACGGCGATTGGAATAGCGGTACACGGAGACAGTACTGGTGAAGAAAAGCCGGCCCGTGCGCCCCGCGAAGGCTTTGACGAGTATCTCCATATCGGACTTCGTGTAGCCGAGATTATCGATGACCAGATCCCACTTAGTGCTCTTGGCCACCTTATCCAGGTCAGCTGGATTCTTCCGGTCGCCTTTCAACCTGCGGGTGAACAGGGTGAGGTCGTGGCCTGCCTTCTTGAATTCTTCCGCAATGGCTCGACCGACGAACTCGGTGCCGCCAAGAAGTAGGATCTTCATGGATGGATTATATCACTTGCATGGTATCTGCGAACGGAGTGAAGCAGTCTCATCGGACGAAGCTCGATTCAGTGAGGTTGCTTCGCTACGCTCGCAAAGACGTTAGGCGGATTGTTTCTTCCTCAATGCCTCTAGCTCAGTGCTCAACTTTTCCCATTCAATCATCTTTTTATGGAGAGCTGTTTCAAGCTCTGCGTTGTAGTTGGCTTCCTTTTGCTTGCCCATGGTTTCCATCTCTTCTTCGAGAGTTGCTACTTTTCTTTCCATGGATTTTATTTGATTCTTAATTTTTTTTCGCTCTTCATACGAAAGACCGGAATCGACCTTGGGCTTATCCTGCTTTTCCTGGAAAGCGATAGAGGGCTTCGCACGTCCCTCCGCATGGCGCACATACTGCGGGTATTTTTCGAAGAAGCTTTGCAGATTTCCAAGGTGGTTGGTGAGCTGGTGATCGGTGGATAGGTAGACTATCTGATCCGCCACATCTCCGATAAATTCGCGATCATGCGAAACGAGAATAATTGTTCCCTCGAATTCACGGATGGCTTGCTTTAAAAGCTCCTTGGTCTCGATATCCAGGTGGTTCGTGGGCTCATCGAGAAGGCAGAGATTGATTCGCGTAACCAATATTCGCAAGAGTGCCAGGCGTGCTCTTTCTCCTCCACTCAGTACCTTCGCCTTTTTTTCGACATCCTCCTCGCCGCCGAAGCCGAAGGCTCCGAGCCAACCTCTTATCTCCTCAAAACTCACTCCACTTGCACGAGCACGCAAATTATTCACCACCGACTCTTCGAGCGCGAGTTCATCGAGTTGGTGCTGGCCGAAAAATCCCATTTCGACTCCATGGCCTTGCAAGAGGTCTCCTTCAGCAGGTTTTAATCTATCTGCAAGACAGTTCAGAAGAGTCGTCTTCCCCGCTCCATTATCGCCGATAATAGCGATGCGCGCCCCCCGCTTGATATCGAGAGAGATGTTTTTCAAGATCCAGGGAGCATCTTCTTTGTAGCGGAAACTTAAGTTCTTAAGTGATAGAGGAAATTTGCTTCCAGCGCCTGCGTGGCGGAATCGAAATTTTAAGTTGTAAGCGAAGCCCTCTATCCGGGTAAGGCGCGCCTTGAGTTCATTCCTTTCCGACGTCAACTCCTCCGCCATTTTGAGTTTGTGTTGAGCGCGCGCGGCTGTCTGAGCTTTTGCGCGAAATTTGTAAACAAACTCCATATTCTCATCGACCTTCTTCTGAAGAGCTTCGATGTTTTTTTCAAGGATGCGCTTTTCATCGCCGAGAGACTCCCGGAAGGTCAGGTAATCGCGCTGGTGCGTGCGAAAATAGAATTTCCCGCCGTGTAAGATAGCCAGAGAGTCCGTGGTTCGCTTTTGTAGGGCTACATCATGGGTGACAAGTACCAGGCTTCCCCCGTAGTCCTTTTCGAGAAATTCCTCGAGCCATTGGATGGAGGAAAGGTCCAGATGGTTGGTCGGTTCGTCGAGCAATAAGACATCCGGCCGGTCGAGTAGAGCTCCTGCAATAAAGACGCGCAAGAGCCAGCCTCCACTAAGCCGATGCAGGGAACCATCCATGTAATCGCTATTAAAGCCAAGACCGCTTAAGATTTTTCGGATCTCCCATTCCACTTCGACGGGCTCGTCCTCGTCCTGGTTCTTTTTCATCCGCTCGTGGAGGAATTCCACCGCGGAGACGCTTTTATCCTTGAGGTGCTGGGTTTCCACGACCGCTTTGTCCAAAAGAGACTGGTCGAGAAAGCCCACGCGCAGTCGCTTACCGCCCACCACCGTGCGCGTCCCCTCACTGGTTTCCAGGGCCCCTGCCATGATCTTGAGCAAGGTGGATTTGCCCGAACCATTACGCCCCGCAAGGGCCACACGCATTCCCTCGTAGAGGGTCCAGTTGACCTCTCCGAATAAGACGCGATTCGGCAATCTTACGCCGACGTTTTCAAGTACGAGTTGAGCGTTCATGGAAGTCATTTCATAGCAAAAGATGCATGGTGTCGTCGATAGGAAAGAGTCTGCCTAAGACCCCGCCAACCCTCTAATGTTACCCTGTGATTTTTGGGCGATTTGGTCGCCCTAATTCCCCAGCGATTTTGTCGCCCTGGTAGTAACTCATCGGTTTTTCAGCCCGCCTTCCTCAGTAGCGGTGCACATTGGCTTAACTCGATGG
>JAHFAF010000137.1 GCA_023250715.1 Pseudobdellovibrionaceae bacterium
TTGAGATAGGAATCGTCGGAAAATATGTCGATTTGACGGAGTCTTACAAGAGTGTGAGTGAAGCGCTCGTTCATGGTGCAATTGGCAATCACTGCCGTATGCAGGTGCGCTATATCGATTCGGAAAAGCTTGAGTCAGGAAATGCGGAGGAGCAGCTTCAAGGCCTTTCCGGAATTCTAGTGCCAGGTGGATTCGGCAATCGTGGTGTCGAGGGGAAGATTCGCGCGATCCAATATGCGCGAGAAAATAAGATTCCCTATTTTGGGATTTGCATCGGCTTACAGCTCGCCATCATCGAATTTGCGCGGCATTGCTGTGGGATCACGAAAGCAACGAGCCGCGAATTTTCCAACACGGGCGAATTTGTAATTGATCTCATGGAAGATCAACGACGAGTCGAGCGGATGGGCGGTAGTATGCGCCTGGGATCGTTTCTCTGTAGGCTTATGCCACACTCCTTGGCGGCCGGGGTTTACGGCAAAAAGGAAATCACAGAGCGCCACCGCCATCGATATGAAGTGAATAATCATTACCGGCAAACTTTAGAGAGTCAGGGAATGCGTTTTAGCGGCGTGAATCCTGATATGAATTTAATTGAGATGATGGAATTGCCGGAACATCCCTGGTTTATGACCTGCCAGTTTCATCCTGAATTCAAGTCGAAGCCCTTTGCGCCACACCCTTTGTTCGTGGGTTTTATCAAAGCCTCTCTGGGAGCAAGACGTGCAAAGGAAGTTTCCGGACGGGCCTTGAAGACTCCTCTGAAGGAAGTTCCGGATAAAAAAGCCTCTTCTAAGAAGCGCCATCGAGCGCCTCACCATGCCCCAAACTTGAGGTAATTTAAGCGTTTACAGAGTAGCCCCTGTTCCGTGAGCGTCTATGGAAATTGCGAGGCCGTAGGCCGAAGCAATCCCGTTGAATCGAGCTTCAATCGATGAGACTGCTTCGCTTTGCTCGCAGTTGCTTCAACCTTTACCGGTGCCTCGATCGATCTTCTCCTTGAACTTCTCGAAGGGCTGAGCGCCCTGCAGAAGTGCTCCGTTGATGATGAACGAAGGAGTAGCTTGAATGCCGAGCTGCTCGGCTTCCTTGCGGCTCTTATCAATAGTCGCCTGATGCCTCTTTGTTTCGAAGCACTCCCCGAACTTTTTATCATCCATCCCGAGCGTCTTTGCGTATCCCTTCAAGTCGGTGTCTTCTAGCTTCGCTTGATTCTGGAAAAGCGTGTTGTGGTATTCCCAGAACTTGCCCTGCTCATTCGCGCAATGAGCGGCGAGCGAGGCTGGCAGTGCTCGCGGGTGCGAGGGAAGCGGCATATCACGGAAGACGATGCGGACTTTTTCAGGTCCATATTCCTGCTTGATCCGGTCCAAGATTGGAATGGCTCGCGAGCAGAACGGGCATTGATAGTCCGAAAACTCGATGATAGTCACGGGTGCCGAAGCCTTTCCCCAACTCGGGAAGCCGTCGACCGAAGCATTCATCTTGGGAGCGGAGGGCTCCTTCAAAAGGAGCTTCACCTTGGCTCCGCCTTTGAGTTTCGCGACGTACACTTGCCGCTTATCGAAACGTTTTCGGTACTTCAGGTAATCGCGCACGTCTTCTTTACGAATGCGCGGATCTTTCAGGCTCAAGCCCTTTGTAGTAAGAAAGCTGTCGATATCGGCGTCCGTTACCGCTTCGCCGCCACCGCCGCCGGCCTCTTTTTCAATGAGAGCTTCAATCGGCATGTTGGCCTTTTTGCTCTCGGCTTCGAGCAGCCGCTGCTCGACAAAATCGTTAATGGCCTGTTCCTTCGTGCGGTAAACTTCGTCCTCGAGATCGAAGAGGCGGGTCTTCACAGCACCCAACGCTTCCGAAGCCCGGACGGATTTACCGTTGTACTCCGCAACTACGGGATCCTCGCTGCTCCCAAAACCGCCGGAAAGTCCGAGTGTTGCTAGAATGCCGACACCAAGGCCGACGATTCCGCAAAGGACATAAACGACGACTGGATTCTTGATTCCCCCCGATGCACTTTGGGTCATAGGATTCCTCTCTAAGATAAAGAAGACAGGGTAGCTGGTTTTCTCAATGATTCAAACTTTTTTCTATGGACTCCGCTACTTCGCGGGCCGTGTCATCCCAAGAAAGGGACCATCCCGATTCTTCGAGAGACGTCACCGACTGGCCGGGAACCCCACAGGGATGAATGCCTTCGAAAAATCGCGATTGATTATTCCAATAGAGGGCGACTCCGTGGGAGACGATCCCTCTTTCCACGGCAACGCCGAACGAAGCCAGCTTTTTCCCCCGGAAATAGAGGCCGAAAGGGCGCGCCCCCAAGGTCACATCCAAACCTCTTTTCAAGAGTGGTGCCGCTATGGCTTCACGAAGTTCCGTAACAAAACGATAAACAGCCCGGCGGGAATAGCCCAGGGATTGAAGGTTCACCAGGGGGTAAAAGAGAATCTGACCGGGCCCGTGGTAAGTCCATTTTCCGCCACGGGAAACGGGATGAATCGCGACTCCCTCGTGAAGCCTTCGCTCCTCTGTCCAGAGGCATTCCTCATTGGAAGCAAATCTTCCTTTAGTGAAGGTCGGGGTGGGCTCGGAGATGAGAAGATAGGCGCGATTGGGTTCGGCACGTACTCTCTGGACGAGATCTTGTTGGAGGGATTCCAGGCGATCGAAACCTATTTGTCTTTCGGTGACTACGGTCCAGCGCACACAGCGAAGTAAGCAAACAACATTTAGAAGTGCAAGCCGATTCCAATTCTCACCATGTGCTCAATAGTATTCTTATAGAGGGAGAGTGAATAACCGACATATAAGCGCTCGAGAGCAAAACCTTCATAAACACTGAAAGGGTATGCGAGATTTATCGATGCAATGGGAAAGCTTCCGCCATTGGTTTTGCTGACCTCGGTTTGGTAGCCTCCGCCCAATTCCACTATTCCGGAGTCGATCGAAAGACCAAACAGCACCTCATAGGTGATGGCGATATTGAATTTTCCCTGGCGTTTAATGCCGGAAATGGCAAAGTTCCCCCGAGTGAAGATGTCCCCTACTGGATGGAGGTGACCGAGAGACAAAATGGGGTTCCAGCTTCCTTGTGGGGCGACGCTGTGGTTGGACCCGCTCAAGGTCATATTGGCTCCAAGTTGAAAGTGGGCCCACCAGGGGCAAGGCTCGATGACAGCTGCGAGTCTTCGGTCGAGGGCGAGCGTATCTATCGATGTCAGGAACGCCAAAATTACAAAGAGAAGCCTCATCACTTAACTTATCGGACGGCCAAGCGGAATTCTCGACTCGCTGTGGGCAAGCTTGCCTAGAGTTCCTGCCGCTCCCTCGCCTAGTTTCTTTCTCGTGTAGACTCATTGCGTTAAAAAGAAGGCTGGGAGGCTTATTATGAAAAAAATCTTAGTTTATTTGGTCGTTCTCTTTCCGTTGGTGGGAGAGGCTTATACCGTTACGTATCTTAGTAATACCTACGTGGCGATTGGAAATAACGGGCGCAATTATGCCTATGATGGCTCGAACGAATCCGCGGCGGATGCCGTGCGAAACGTGGAATCTTTCTGTCCTGGCTGTGTAGTTCGAGGCGGGAGCGCCTGCTGTGCGACGGCTATTTCCTACACCTATGGCCGCAATCAAGTGGATTTTGCGGTGGCTTGCGCGGGGGATGTGGACGATGCCGCCGCGGAGGCGGTAAGGACTTGTCAGAATCGCAATCAGATCAGTTGCTCGGCGACGGGCGCGGTTTGCGCGAGAGGCCGGCGAATCGATTGATTCTTTCTTCCTCTAAGATCCAAAGGAAAGAGGCGAACTAGAAGTCCCCGAACTCGATAGAGGTAACGAAAGAAGACGAGAATTTGCAGGCTCGATAGAGCGCTGTAGCCCAACAGAACGAAGTTCGGCTCTAGTCGAAAATGAGTGTTGCTTAAGTCGAAAAGCAAGAGACCGACCCAAAAGAACTGGCAGGCGGTATTTATTTTTCCAATTCTCAAAGGACCAAAGGACTTTTGCTTGAGCGCAAGGCAACCGACCCCTTGAAAGAGTGTAACCGCCACGAGTAGTCCTAAGAACCAAGCGGGACAGGACTCTTGCACCATGAGTAGCGAAAAGAACGAGAAGGCTAGGAATTTGTCGGAGAGAGGGTCGAGAAAACTTCCCAGGCGGCTCTGGGCCTGCAGGCGTTTTGCGCAGTAACCGTCGAGATAATCTGTCAGGCAGGCGACGAGGAAGAGGATGAAACACGGAGAGAATTTGTGTTTTGTGAATAGCCAGATGCTTACAGGGCATAGTACGGCTCGAAGAAGGGAGAGGAAATTCGGCACATGTCGCAACCACTTCTTCATTGATAGTTACCGTGGTGAAAATGTTTCGACTCGGTCTTGCTCCCGAATGTCGGCTCCCGAGTGCAAAGTCGCGACAGCGCCATCTTTTCCCATGAAATCGATCACTCTCAACATGCCCTTGAAACGCCCGGGGGCGAGCCCAATGAGCAGGCCAGTCTTGGGATCGTTAACAGGCATGCTGTCCGCAAAAACTTTCAGGAGCTGCCCTTTCGTCAATCCAGTCTCTTCGCCCGCGTTGATGTAGTAGCGGTGCAATTCGATTTTTGCGACTCGTCCGACCCAACCCAACCGACGAATCGAGCTTGAAAAATTTGCGAGGGGTTGTTCCAATGCTTTGCTGACGGCTTCCGTCCCTTTGGTCAGTTCTGTCGTGTCTACTTCTCGCCTACCGAATAAAAATGTGTGGCTCTCGGACACTTTTCCGGTGGAGAGTTGGCCTGCGACCTCCCTTTCCGACGAGGTGTCCATCAACTGGAAACGCACTTGGGCAGTTACCTGATATTGCGAGGTTCGAAATAAGCCACTCTCCTCGCCTTCTTTTTCAACTTGAAGATCTTCGATCGCCCCAAGGATAACACCCGAGATGCCGAGAGCGCGGGAACGATCGTAAATAGTTTTCAAATCATAAGTAAGACCGTCGAAGGTGACGCTTGGGTTTCCTTCCAGCGCCGTTTCTTCGATGAGAACCACATCGGGTGTTCGGCGCGCGACGGATCGGATGTCGCTGTAGGCCTGCTCGATGAGTTCGGGATTGGTGTAAGGCGATCGGTTCAAAAATTTAAGAAGCAAAATCTTCTTTTTTAGCGGGGCATTCCCCGCTTCCGTGACCACGCGCGAATTTTCCGCGGGACCAGGCGACATGGAGGAACAGGCGACAAAAGAAAGGAGCAAGCCTAGCGCCAGGCACCGTTTTCCCATCTGTGAATTATCTCATAGGTTTAAGGTCTCAACGGCCGAATTTGACGACGACGCTGGGGGCATCGACGCGGACAGTCTTAAGCTTGAAGCCGTCGAAGGTTTCTCCATCTAAACGTGCGGCGAGCTCTTCGGCGGATAGGAGGCTCAAGACCTCATATTCGGCCATTTTGGGCTCACTGCGTTTAAGGTTCGCTTGAATGATGAAGTCGGTCTCCCCCATGGCGTTCTGCACTACCTTAAATGCACGGTAGTTTTCCAGCCCCTCGATGGTGAGACGGTAGGCGTTGCTAAAGAGCGCTCCATTGGCGATTTTATCCTCGATATCAGCTTTCAATGCGGTAATGGGCACTTTCATCGCCTGCTTCAACCGGCTGGAATTAGCGAAATCGCTCGCCGACAAGGGCAATTCATCCGAGCGGGCCAATACCTGACGGACTGGATTCAGATTGTAAAAATGCATGTCGAGTCGAGCGCCCCCGCAGGTCTTACATGGCACTAAGTGAAGCCAAAGGGCGCTATTGAACCCGTCGCCCGCGCCGTAATCTTGAAGTCGTTTCAATTCCGATTCGCTGCGCGGAGGCTGGGAAAGATTGATAGAGCTTCCCGTCACTCCCAGGCGAGTATTGAGCTTTTGAAACGCGCTTGAGGTCTCAGAGAGAAAGACCTGGCCCATTCCGTTCTCGCGAGTTTTCGCCGCCGTTTGCGAAGGAGTGATTGTGAGACCTGGAATTGCCGACGATAAAAGAAGGACCGGCTTAACGGAATTGGCGCCGTGTTTTGTTTCAGAAAGGCGGATCCAGCCCTTTAGGCCGTCGCTATCCAAGTGGCCGGTGATCTGAATTCTTCCGCCCTGTCGACTCACCTTATAATCTTGGACGTAGCGCTCGGCGAACTCAGGTGTCACCTGGCTCGCGTACCCTTCGTATCTAGCCCCCAAGAAAGCTTGGAGGTACTCGATTATTGCGCGCTGCTTAAGGTCACCGATGTTGTCGTTCTCACCAGCGCCCAAGACGCTAAAAGAAGACCCTGCCGCCCAAGCGAGCGCTGCCAACCCAAAAAGTAATTTAGCGAAAATCAATTTGAACCCTTTCCGCCGGAAAAAGACTTCGAATAAAGCTTACCGCCTCCCGTTTGGCCGGAATAGCTTCTTTCATTTTAAGTACTGTCGTGGCTTTTCCCTGAAATTCCAAGTGCAGAAAAACCGGAACCCCTTGCCTGTCCTGCGCCGAGGCTAAATACGCCTGCAAGCGACGGATAGAATCTTCGGGGAGAAAGGTTTCGTTAGGCAAGGGGACACGCAAGTGAAGCTCTCTCGCCAAGCATTCATAAGCATAGCGCAGGGGGCAGACTCGAGCGTTGCTCTTTTTTGAAAGGATAATTTTGTGCCCGCCTTCTCCCACCTCGAGCTGCGCTCGAATCCAGATGGGCTCGCCGCCTTTGATGACGGCCTCATTTTCCAGAAAAACATCCGAGAAGGCGACACAATCGATTTGGCCTGAGGTGTCCTCAAGAGTCACAAATGCCATGCGATCGCCACGCTTGGTGAAAATCTCCCTGATGGAAACTACCTCGGCACCAATGAGGCATTCTTTACTTCCGGGTGAAGTCAAAAGCTCGCCGATAGAAGCCGTGCAGTAACGTTGCAGCTCTTCGGTGAAATCATCCAAGGGGTGGCCGGTTACAAAAAATCCAATCGTCTCTTTTTCAAATTTAAGCTCCTGGAGCCTGGGCCACCGAGGCTCCTCGGGGTAGGAAATTGTCCGTTGGGTGGCCGTACTATCATCGCCGAGCAGATCCAAGAAGCTAGACTGATTGTCATCGAGAGTCTTCTGCAGGGAAGAGCCCATCTCGAGTGCACCATCGATTGCCTTGAAAAGTGAAGCGCGGTGAACTTTGAAGCTATCGAGGGCCCCAGCCTTCGTAAAAGCCTCAATGACACGTTTATTGACTGTTCGATTGTTTGTCCGCGCGCATAAGTCGAAAAGATCTTTGAATGGCCCGCCACTCTTTCGCGCTTCGACGACGGAGTCGATCGCAATTTGCCCCACGCCCTTGATGGCGCCCAGGCCGAAGCGGATCTGTTTTTCGGAGAGGACCGTGAAATCCGTTTCCGATTCGTTGATATCGGGAGGAAGAACAGCGATGTCGTGTTTCCTGGCATCGGCAATATACTTCGTGATCTTGTCCGTGTTCTCCCGTTCGATCGAAAGCAAGGCCGCGAAAAATTCCACGGTATAGTGCGATTTTAAATACGCCGTCTGGCAGGTGATAAGCGAATAGGCCGCTGCATGCGACTTATTGAAGCCGTAACCTGCGAATTTCGCCATGAGTTCGAAAAGCTTGTCCACCCTGACGGGATCAAACTTGTTTTTCACCGCGCCCGTGACAAAAATCTCTTTCTGTTTGGCCATCTCCTCGGGCTTTTTCTTTCCCATCGCGCGACGCAAGAGATCGGCGCCGCCCGCGGTATAGCTCGCCAGCCGCATCGCTATCTGTTGAACCTGCTCTTGATAGACGATAACGCCGTAAGTTTCCTTTAGGATGGGAGCGAGTTCCTCAAAGTCATAGACCACGCTCGTGTGCCCGTGCTTTCGGTTGATGAAGTCGTCCACCATGCCGCTTTCCAAGGGGCCTGGTCGGTAAAGAGCGTTACTTGCGACGATATCGCCGAAGGCGTCGGGCTTCACCTTCTTCATCAGATCTTGCATGCCCGAAGATTCTAGCTGGAAAATGCCCGCCGTATCGCCCTTCGCGAGCATCTCGTACATCGGCTTGTCTTTGAGGCTAATTTTATTCAGCTCGAAAAGTTCTTCGGGATGCCGCTGGTTCACTAGATTTTCTGCGGCCTGCAGGAAGGTCAGCGTTTTTAATCCCAAAAAGTCGAATTTAATAAGGCCGATTTTGTCGGCATTATTCATGTCGAACTGAATGACGAGCTCGTCGTTTTTCCCTCGATAAAGAGGGCAGTGTTCGACCATGGGGCGATTGGAGATAACAAGACCAGCGGCATGAATCGAAGCATGCCGGTAAAGCCCTTCAAGCGAGCGGCACACTTCAAAAAGTCGGTGGAGCTTCGGGTCTTTCTCAGTGAGTTGCCTTAAACGAGGCTCTTGTTCAAAGGCTTCCTTTAAAGTAATGGCGAGCGTTTCGGGCACGAGCTTCGCCATCTTATCGACTTCGGGAACGGGAAGGCCAAACACGCGCCCCACATCGCGGATGACCCCGCGGGCTTGGAGCTTTCCAAAGGTAATAATTTGAGCAACACAGTCTTTGCCGTATTTCTGCGAAACGTACTCGATTACCTTGTCCCGCTTGTCCATACAGAAATCGATGTCAAAGTCAGGAAGGGAAATACGCTCGGGGTTCAAGAAACGCTCGAAGAGCAGGCCGTGGTCTATCGGATCGAGCTCGGTGATGCGCAGGGAATAGGCCACCAAACTTCCCGCGCCCGATCCACGGCCTGGGCCGACGGGGATGTCATTGTCCTTCGCGTGTTTGATGAAATCCGCGACGATGAGGAAATAGCCCGTGAACCCCATCTGGTTGATGACGTCGAGCTCTCGCGTGAGACGGGCCTCGTATTTTTTCCTCTCCTCCGCGGAAAACTCTTTTCCACCAAACGCCTCCGACTCATAGAGACGAATCCTTAAGCCCTCGAAAGCGCTTTCGTTCAAAAAGTCTACCTGAGTCTTCCCGCCTGGCGGCTCGAAACGAGGAAAATGGTAAATCTTCTTCCCCTTTTCATCCTCGAACTTGAATTCGAAATTGCAAATTTTCGCAATCTCCATCGTGTTCGAGATCGCTTCGGGGCAAAAGGCGAATTCTTCTTTCATCACCGCTTGCGGTTTGAAATAAAACTCGTCGCTCTTCAGCTGCTGGCCAGAAGGGTCTTCCAGAGGCCGGCCGGTTTGAATCGCCATCAGGGCTTCTTGAGAAAGAGCATCTTTCTTCGTCAAATAATGGCAATCGGCCGTCGCAATGAGGGGAATCTTTAAATCTCGAGCCAGCTCCTGGTAGCGGCTATTTACGATCATTTGCTGAGGGAGGCCGTTTTGCTGGATCTCCAGATAGAACCTTCCCTGAAAAAGCTCCTGATAAAACTTTGCGGCCGCGCGCGCGCGATCCATGTCGCCTAAGAGGGCTTGGTGCGCTACTTCGCCTTTCAAGCAAGCGGAAGTCGCGATGAGCCCTTCCGTGTATTTGGCCAAGATCTCTTTATCGATGCGGGGTTTGTAGTAGAAGCCTTCTAAAAAGCCGGCACTAACGAGTTTGCAAAGGTTGCGGTAACCCACTTCGTTCTGCACGAGAAGAATGAGGTGGTGCATGCCGGAACGGGAGGTGGCGTAAGGGGCTAATTCGTCATCGCCGCCAGAGAAATTTGCCTTCATGAGCCGGCTCCCGGGGGCGAGATAAACTTCGCAACCTAGAATGGGCTTAATGCCGTGCTCTTTCGCCTTGTAATAAAAGTCGAGTGCTCCAAACATGTTGCCGTGGTCGGTGATGGCGACCGCTTCCATCTTGTCCTCGGAAGCTTTTTCAAAAAGTTCATCGAGACGAATCGCTCCGTCGAGCAGACTAAAGGCGGTATGCAGATGAAGATGTGTGAAATCCGCTGACATTCTTGAAAAACCCGAAACTTCTGAAAATTACTGGATCAGGGTGCCGATCCGCTCAAAGCGGGGAACGAAATCCTTACTCGAGTACCAGATGAACATAGCGCGCCCTTTCATGTTTTCGAAAGGCACGAAGCCCCATGCCCGGCTATCGTGGCTATTGTCTCGATTATCCCCCACCGCAAAATAATGTCCCGCGGGAACGGTGATCTCGGGAGTCGAGCGGTGCCGCATCTCTTTCTCCTCGATAAACCGGTCCACCCGGCGATCCAAAATCACGTAGTGCTTCACCTGCCCTAAAAATTCGTAGTAAAGCGTCTTCGTTTCCTCGCTTTCGATGTCGTACATTATCTTGCGATCTTCGGTCGGCGTCTTTTGTACAGGCTGGCCATTTACCAAAAGTACGCCCTCCTCGAACTTAAGCTTATCGCCTGGGAGTCCAATCGCACGTTTCACAAAAGTGATGCTCGTATCCAAGGGATTGCGGAAAAGGATCACGTCTCCCCGTTTTACTTCGCCGGTTTTTATAAGCGTCCATTCGGTGAAGGGAAAACGAACGTCATAAGCGCACTTTAATGCATAAAGCCTATCCCCCGGTTTTAGAGTGGGCTCCATGGATCCGGTGGGAACGACATAGGGCTCGACCAAAGTCCAGCGAAGTGCCAGGAG
>JAHFAF010000138.1 GCA_023250715.1 Pseudobdellovibrionaceae bacterium
CACCGAGAGGCCTTCGCGGAGGCTTATCCCGAGGCGACGATCCTATCGACGATGGAAGGGTGTGACGTCCTCTGTACGTTCCTTACTTCCAAAGATCCTCAGCCTCTTCCCCTAAATTTACCCAAACGGGTCCATATCAATTCCGTAGGAAGTGACGAAATTCCAAATTTACAAGCAACTTTTATCTTGGACCATCGGCTCGATGAGCTCCTAACTTATCCAAAATCGTTTTCGGGGATTACGTTTTTTAAGTCCCGCGGTCTTCCTTGCGAGGATCTTGCGTTGGCGGAATTATGTTTAGAACGCCTTTAATGGAATACTCCAATTTTTTTCTTAAGTGTGAGCACCACTTGCCTGGTGGATCCTACAAAGCACGTGGTGTGGAAACTTTTCTCGCGAGCCTTCCCAGGGATACTAAAAGAATACGGTGCTTGAGTGCTGGAAATATGGCGCGGACTCTGGCGCTTTTGGCCAAACCTAGAGGCATCGTCGTTGAAGCTTTAGTTCCCGAAAGCATTCCCGAGGTGAAGCGGGCGAAACTGGAAGGGTTGGGTGTTCAGCTAACGCTGGTCCCATTCGAACAACTTTGGAAGGAGGTGGATACGCCAAGTCCGACACCGTTCCCCTTGCTTCATCCTGTCGACTCTCCTGCACTGCTCGAGGGCTACGGGAGAATCGCCCAGGAGATTCTCGAGCAAGCAAAAGGTATTTCGGAAGTAATCATTCCTATCGGAGTGGGTGGTTTATCTCTCGGGCTTGCCCGCGTTTTGGCTCCAAAGGTTCGCGTGGTACTTGTGGAAAATGCGACGAATGCGCCCTATGTATCGAAAAGAGCAATTCCCCGTAAGCCCAGCTGGGTGGATGCAATTGGAACTCCCTATACATTAGAAAGAGTGAGAGAGGCCCTTCTGCCATTGGTTTCGGAGGTCCGCGCTGTTTCTCCGAGAGCTGCGTTTGAAGCGGGGAAAAGGCTATATGAAATGAAAGGTGAGCTAGTCGAGGGGGCTGCTGCCGTGGCGCTGGCCGCTGCCACCAAAGATTCCATAGTGATTTTGACTGGGGGAAATATCGATTCTAAGATTTATTCCTCAGGCTTCGCTGAAGAAAATTGAATGTAGTTCTTGGAGTGATCTTTTCCGGCCTTCACGTACTTCACGACTCGGCCGAGCTCTTCTTCTGTGACGAAGCAACCATGGAGACGTCGCAAGGGAGCCGCCGGCTGAATCATCAAACTATCGCCCCGTCCGATGAGCTTTTCGGCACCTCCCGTATCGAGAACAGTGCGGGAATCGATTCCCGACGGCACTTTGAATGATAAGCGAGACGGAATATTTGCCTTAATCAAACCCGTTACCACGTCCGTCGAAGGGCGTTGGGTTGCCAATACCAAGTGAATTCCCGCGGCACGGGCTTTTTGCGCAAGGCGAGTAATTGCTACCTCGACCGCTTCCCCCCCCGACATCATTAGATCTGCCAGTTCATCGACGACTATCACGATAAAGGGAAGTTTATTGTTCCCCCGAAGTTTCGAGTTATAGGAATCGATATTTTTCGAGTTTGTGTCCGCCATCAAGTTATAACGGCGTTCCATCTCTTGAACGGCCCAGTTGAGGGCGTTGTAAGCGACGGAGTTATTCGTAATCACGTTTGTGATGAGATGAGGAATCCCATCGAATGCATTTAGTTCGAGCATCTTTGGATCTACAAGAATCAAACGTAATTCCTGGGGTGATAAACGGTAGAGAAAGCTCATAATGAGCGAGTTCACAAAAACGGATTTACCGCTACCCGTGGCACCAGCGACAAGTAGATGAGGCATCGCAGCCAGGTCACCAAAAACGGGCTGGCCATCCGTTGTTTTTCCGAGGGACACCGGGATTTTGATTTTTTTGTCGAAGAACTCCTTTTCGGAAATGAGATCCTTTAGCGGAATGGTCTCGATTTGCGGACGGGGAACTTCGATACCCACCACCGTCTTTCCGGGAATCGGAGCAATGATGCGAAGCTCGCGCGTGCCTAGGACCACGCCCAAGTCATCTTGAAGGGCCGCAATCTTACTGAGCTTAATTCCGGCCGAGGGCTTGAACTCATAAGTAATGAGTACCGGTCCGACGGAAACACTCGTGACTTCACCGGTAATTTGAAAACTCAAGAGGTGCTCGATGAGCTTCCGAGAATTGTCTCGCATTTCACCTCGAGACATTTTTTTGGCCCCGCCATTATCTCCCTTTAAGAGACGGGCGGAGGGAAGGGAATACCCTCCTTCATAAGGAATTAATTCGATAAACTCGTTCGGATCGATTGTGGCAACAGTCTGTTCTCCGCCCTCTTCCTCTTCTTCGGAAGCATTGAGATCGAGTTCTTCTGTGACCTCATCATCAGAATTACCATCCCCGCCTTCTTCCGTCTTCTTCTTGCGGGAACGGGACTTCTTGGTGGGCATAGGGGCTGGAGCCGCGGCCTTTTTCTTCGCGGGAACCTGAATTTTTTGCGTGATTTCTTTCTCTTCTTCCTCCTCTTTTCCGAAGAGAGCACTTGCCGCGTGAGTGAAGGAAAAGCCAAGAGTCAAAATCAAGGTAAGCACGTAACCGCCCGCCACCATGAGCAGGGCCCCTGTCGTATTGAAATACGTTCGCAGCGCGATTCCCACGTAACGTCCCACCACTCCGCCTTGCAAGAGACTGGCTTCGGGAAATTTATCGGAAAGGCAAAGCTGGCAAGTTATCGCAGTGAGAATCGTTCCTAAGATAAGGCCCAGCATCGGGAAGAGGTTCTTTCTGATGGAAATTCCTCTAAAAGCGCTGATGGCAAGCCACAAAGTCAGAGCGATAACCGCGTAGCCCGCGATTCCTACCGTTCCCAAAAACCATTCGGAGACGATTGCCCCCACGATGCCGCCCATATTGTTCATGTGATCGAGACGGCCTTGAAAAATATTGAAGCTATCGATGGGAATGTAAGAGGTGAGGGCGACTAGTTCAAAAAGTGCGAAAAGGCTATAAATGCTGCCCTTGATCTCGCGAGTCATGCGATCATAAGCGGCGGAACCAACTTCCCCCTCTTCGACCTGACGCTGGAAAAAAAGCTCTAAGGCGAGCTTAAGCCGGTTCATCCCACGTACCTCACCAAGGGCCAGGCCAAACGGGTACACACCCGTCCCCTGACCAACCGGGCTCCTAAGTGCAAGGGGAATGCCGTCTAAAGCTTGAAAAAAGGGGGGGTAAACGATAAAAATTTGAAGAATTCCTAGCCTGTAGGGGACAATAAGAAGGCCGTTACTCGTCATCGGTGACGTTTTTCGGCAACCCTGTATACCGTAAGAGTGTGGATGGAAAACATATTTGAAGTCTGGAGTCTCCTTATCATTCTTCTCTGTGCATTCGTTATCGGATGGGCAGCGGAGGCCGCCGACACCTTCATGCCGCGAGCGATTGCACTCAGTCTACTTGCTTGGCTGCAGACGCTGCCTGAGTTTGCCGTCGAAGCCTCGATTGCGTGGCACCAACAGCGTGATCTGATGATCGCGAATCTTACCGGATCGCTTCGCTTGCTCGTCGGGCTAGGCTGGCCACTTATTTTTTTCACCCACTTCTTTTTCCAAGGTGTCCGTCGCCGTCGAGTGATCCGAGAAATTCGTCTTGGTGAAGAAGATTTTCTCGGAGTACTTTTTCTTTTTCTTTCCATCCTCTATTTCCTGGTCATTTTAGTGAAACACTCGCTTACCTGCGTCGATTCCATTTTCCTGACGCTGATTTATGTCGCTTACCTGGTCTTGAGCGCTCGCATGCCGAACCCTAAAGTGGAAGAGGAAGAGGATCTTCCGTGGGTCGCGCGTAAGGTTACAAGCCTTGCGCCCACGCCCCGACTCATTGCTGTGTTTCTCCTTTTTGTCGTCGGAGGATTTGGGTTGTATGTGAGCGTCGACCCCTTCATCCACACGCTGGAGCGTTGGGCTGTCGCGGCTGGAATTAGCACCTTCGTCTTTGTGCAATGGGTTGCCCCATTTCTCTCGGAGTTTCCGGAGAAAGTGACTGCGTTCAATTGGGCACGACAGGAGAAGAAGGCTCCCCTCGGCATGATGAATATGGTGAACAGCAACATCAATCAATGGACGATGTTGGCCGCCATGATCCCCCTCGTTTACAATCTCTCGCTAGGGCGGTTCGAGCCGATCGTTCTTGATCACATGCATTGGACGGAGCTCGCTTTGACCCTTGCCCAATCCCTTTTGGGAGGGCTCTTACTTCTCGATTTACGATTCTCCATATGGGATGCGACGATCATCTTCGCTCTCTGGCTTATTCAATTCATCTATGCACCGCTTCGCGAAGAGGTCCTGATCGTATATCTTCTATGGTCGGCTCTCGAGTTGGGAAAGCATTTCTATTTCTTTCTCGTCCACAAGCATGCTCCCGCCGCTTTTAAGGCGGCAGGGAAGTTTCTATAATGCGTGCCGGATTCATTAACTCGACCGGTGCTCCTGATATTCTGCAGGTAGGGGATTTGGCAACGCCCGAGCCGGGTCCGGGCGAGGTGCGTGTGCGCATCCAATTTGCAGCACTCAATCACCTCGATCTTTGGATCCGCAAAGGAATTCCCGGGCAAAGGCTTAAATTTCCCCACATCCTGGGTGCGGATGGTGCGGGAATCGTCGATAAAGTGGGAAAGGGAGCGAAGAGTTCGGTGGGCCGAGAAGTTGTGATCTACCCGGGATTGAGTTGTGGGGCTTGTCCGGAATGTCGGACCGGGTTGGAAAGTCTCTGTCCGCAGTACAAAATTCTGGGCGAGCAGGTGGGAGGGACAAATGCGGAATTTCTTGTCCTCCCCGAGGCGAATATTTTTGAGAAACCACAGGCCCTTTCTTTCGAGGACGCGGCGGCACTTCCGCTCGTTTTTATCACGGCATGGGAGATGGTCGCTGTAAAGGCTAGAGTCACTAAAGGACAGCGAGTTCTGATCCATGGTGCAGGAAGTGGGGTAAGTACGGCCGCCATTCAAATTGCGAAGCACTTGGGCGCCGAAGTGATTGCGACCTCGTCGCACGAAGAAAAGCTTTCTCTAGCGAAGGAATTGGGTGCGGATGTTTTGGTGAATACCGCGACGTCCGATTTTACGACAGTTTCCAAAAAGGTGGATGCCATTATCGATCACGTAGGGGGAGTTTTTTGGGAAAGAAACATACGTTGCCTTAAATCTGGAGGAACGCTCGTCAGCTGTGGTGCTACGAGTGGGTGGGACGCCAAAACCGATCTGCGCCACCTTTTTTTTCGCCAGCTCAAACTTCTCGGATCGACCATGGGATCGAGACGGGACTTTCCGGAAATCTTGCGACTTGCTTCGGAAAAAAAGTTTCATGCAGTCATAGATAAGGTATTCCCGCTCGCGGAATTGTCGGAGGCTCATAGGCACTTGGAGGCGGGTCGGCAATTCGGTAAAGTATTAATATCTTTTAATTAAGTTAGCGGGTTTCGCCCGCTCCCAGAATGTGGTAAAAGGTGCCGCCCGGCCCGTGGGAGCACTATGACCGATGTCAAAAAATTCCTGGCCCAATTGAGCGATTTCGATTCTGCACTCAAAACTGCGCGCCGAATTTTGGTCACGGCTCCTGCTGCGGCTGACGGGGATTCCATTGGAGCGCAGCTCGCCCTTCGGCGCATGATTGGGCACCGATTCCCTCAATTGGAAGTACACATAGTAAATGATGAACTCATGCCGGACCGGTATCGTTTTCTTCCCGATGTAGAAATGGTGGAGACTCCGGATTCGTTTAAGGGCCCCGCGGAATTCGATCTTGGTGTAATCGTGGATGGCGGAATCGATCGCGCGGGAAGGGTAAAGGAGTGGTTTGATCGCTGTCCGGTCAAGGTATTCATCGATCACCATGCCGTGAGCGTTGAATACCCTTACACAATCCGAATTGTCGAGCCGAAAGCTTGCTCCACTACCGAGCTTATGTACCATCTTTCGCAGACCTCGTTCTTTTCCACTCCGATCGACAAGGATTTCGCGCAGCAAATCTATTTGGGGCTAATTTTCGACACAGGCTTTTTCCGCCACTCCAATACGACGCCCGAGGCGATGGAATTAGGTGCGCAGCTACTGCGCACTGGATTTGATTTTACCCGGGTGGGGGAACGGGGAATGCTCGAGCGCACGTTCCCAAGTCTTCAACTGCTCGCCGATACTTTGAATCGTGCCGAGCGGGTCGCGCATGGGAAAATCATCTGGTCTGTTCTGACGCAAAAGAAATTGAAGGAGCTTGGCGCCTCGGATGACGATCGAGAAGGAATTATTGATCAGCTCTTTCTTACACAAGGGATCGATGTAGCGCTTCTCTTTTATGAGCTCCCCAATCGGGAGACTCGTCTTTCCTTAAGATCGCACGGGAACTTGGACGTCGCTACCTTTGCCCGAAGTCTCACCCGTCGGGGCGGAGGCCATACAAAAGCCGCGGGAGCGAACGTGGAGCTGCCCATGGAAGAAGCGATTCCGTGGGTGTTGGGAAAGCTTACTGAGGCTCTGGCCCAGTCGAAGCCTCGCGTGGAGTGAAGCGATCAAAGTCACGGATGGTATTCCCAGCACGTCTTTATTGGTATAAACATTGCTGTAGTGGGGAGTAATGCAGGGGCTTTCTAGAAAAGTAGTGATTTTGAGCCTGATTTGGCTGAATTCATTGAGCCAAGCAGTCCAAATTGCCACCACTAAACCCAATTTGGATTGCAGAGGGATTACTCTTTCGCGAGACCTGAACATTTTTAAAGACCCGTCTCTTTTTATTGGGGTCCAGGGGCTTCTTTACTCCGATCCCGAAAAAGGGAAAGAGGCGCTTTGGGAAGAGAGTCCGCTTTTGACGACGGTCACGGGCCGATTCCAATACATGCCCTTCGATCCGATTGAATTTCGTGGATTTGGCGAAATTGCGAAGCTCTACGAGCGGATGGAGCCGCGATTGAAGCCCCAAGCGCAAGCCTCTCGGCAGAACGGCAAGGGGAATCATCTCTACCAGCCCACCATGATTCTGCCGATCAAGATCTGTGGCGACGAGCACTCTTCCTATCGCGATACGATTGGATTTGTTCTCGTCTCTGACCTGAAGGAAGCCCAAAAGCCCATTGAGTTGGAGGACGGCTCGATGCCTCCCTCAACGTACGGCAATCCCATTCCTAAGTTGAAGAATTAGGCAGCTTTTTTAAGGACGGTGCGGTTTCTTCCGCCTTCTTTAGCGGCATAGAGGTTTTCGTCGGCCTTTTGGATGAGGTCTTCGATCGTTTCGAAGTTGGAGCCGTCGAGGGTAGCAAGTCCGATACTGATGGTAATTTTGATATCCTTGCCACGGAATACTACCTTTTCCGCTTCAATGGATTTTCGCAGCCGTTCAGCAATCATGAGCGCCAAATCTGCGTTTACATTTCTCAAAATAATGGCGAATTCCTCCCCGCCATACCGGCAGGCGACGTTTTCCAGTCGGAGGTTCTTTTGCAGAAAGAGGCCGAGAGTCTTTAGCACCAAGTCTCCCGCCATGTGTCCCCAGGAATCGTTGACCTTCTTGAAGTGATCAATGTCGATCATCATGAGGCTTAGGGCCTGACGGTTTCTGCGGCTAAAGCTGAATTCTTTCGAAAGGGCGTCGACAAAGTATTTCTTATTATAGAGCTGAGTAAGCCCATCGATATTGGCCGCGCGAAAGAGATTCTGCTGATAGTTCTGATCGACTGCGTCCTGGAAAACAAATTTGAAGTATAGGCGGGTTCCGATCAGAATTTTGTCCCCGTCGCGCAGCTGCTGCTCGACGACTTTCTTCCCATTCACGAACACGCCGTTGGTACTTCCCATGTCGCGGATCACGATGTCCTGATCGCCCCGGCAAAGAATTTCGGCGTGCTGACGGGATATATGCGGATCATCAAGAAGGACCTGGCAGGAACCGTGCGGCCACTCAAGTTATACATCTGCCCCGTCTCGCGCCCGGATATCTGAATGAGATACGGCTCATAAGAGTTAGTGCCCTGTTTGAGGTCACTCTTCTCGGTAATTACGATAACCGTTTTTTCACTTTTGGAAGTCTTATCGCTCATAGAAGTCTTATGTCCCTATCGTCATAAATCCTATGAAGATTTAGGTGAAATAGCGGCTGGCTGCCGAATTGAGCTAGGGCCTAAGCATCTAAAGGAAAGGATCTAAAGGGAGGGAGGGAGATGACCGATAAGATAGGAAACACTCTCGAGGTTGAATGTGATGTCGCGTCAAAGTGATACTACTTTTATAAAATTCGAAATCAGTAGAAAGATCGCCGTTCAGATTTTCATCGCCCTGGGAATTATTATTCTCATTAGCGTCTCCTCATTTCGTTCGCTGCAGAATTTGCTAAATAGTTCACAAGCCATCATCGACCATTCGGACAATATTTCTCGTGCGCAAGAGATGGTGAATATCCTCTTTCGCCTGGAAGTAGGGCAGAAGGGGTTTGTGATTACGGGAGACGAATCTTTTTTTGCTCAATCTGAGGAACTCATCAATCAGCTCAATCGCATTCTGAAAGACGTTCGGATTTCGGCGGAAAAATATCCAAGTCTTGTTTCCATCAGTTCCCTGGACGCGAGCGTCCAAAACCGCCTTAATCTAATGCATCAATCCGTGAGTTACCGGCGAACAAGTGGGTTTGAAGCCGCTAGGAAGTTCTTTCTCACTCAGAAAGGGAGAAAGTCTTCCGAAGTCGTCTGGAATCTTCTCGAGGACATGCAGGATCGGGAGACAATTGAGCTGAAAAGGGCGATTAAGGACCAGCGCGAGAAAGAACGGATTACCCAGATGACGGTCCTCGCCGAAAGTTTTGCCGCGTTCCTATTGATTTTGTTCGCTTCCTTGCGAGTTAACTCCGATCTTTTAGTAGCCCGGTCTCCGCGTGGGGATTCCGGGGAAATGCGCCAGCCTTTGAAATCCCGTTCCCGAAAGTAACTCAGATCCGAAACAACAACTTGGATCATTTTTTAAGGGGAAATCTTATTGCAGGGAGTTATTAGGTATGTCACGCTTTTTGCCGATAAAGCTAATGGAAAGCTTATTCACGAGCAGAGCTCACAACGTGGAGTGAAACATGGCTGCTGAACCAACCCTTAAAGAGCTACTTGAAGTAATGGTCCGCGCTCTCGTGGACATACCTGAAAGAGTCCGCATTTCGGAAGTCGTGGGAGAACAGACTACGGTGTTCGAGCTCGTAGTCGCCAAAGAAGACCTGGGCAAAGTGATCGGTAAACAGGGCAAAACCGCAAAAGCCCTGCGGACAATTCTCACTGCCGCTTCAACGAAGTTACGCAAGCGGTCAGTCCTCGAAATCATCGAGTAAATCCCAGTAGGTAACGGATACCTTTTGAGATGTTATTTGCTGCAGAAGGCGGCTCTTACCAATTCGCGATTCAATTGGGCGATATTTTCTAGGCGGATTTCCTTTGGGCAAGCGGCTTCGCAAGCGCCTGTATTTGAACAGGCGCCGAAGCCTTCCGCGTCCATTTGCGTCACCATTTGGGCGGCTCTCTTTGTTCGTTCAGGTTGCCCTTGAGGGAGCTTTGCTAGATGGGTTATTTTCGCTGCGACAAAAAGCATTGCGGAAGAGTTCTTACAGGCCGCAACACAAGCGCCGCAACCGATGCAGGCCGCGGAATCCATCGCGGATTCGACCGTATCGTGAGAGATCAATTGGGCATTGGACTCCGGCGCATTTCCCGTATTTACGGAAACAAATCCACCTGCCGCCATGATTCTATCGAAGCTGGACCTATCGACAGCTAAATCCTTGATTACGGGAAAGGACCGCGCGCGCCAGGGCTCGACGACAATCGTCTCACCGTCTTGAAAACGCCGCATGTGGAGTTGGCAAGTGGCCGTCCCGGTGTCGGGACCGTGAGGGTTCCCATTGATATTGAGTGAGCAGGAGCCGCAAATGCCTTCTCTGCAATCATGATCGAACTCAATCGCCTCATCGCCTTTTCTCACGAGCTGATTGTTCAATATATCGAGCATTTCGAGAAAGGACATGTCGGAAGAAATATCCTCTAAGGAATAATCAACGAATTTTCCAGAGTCTTGGGGGCCGTCCTGTCGCCAAATCTTGAGTTGGAATTTCACTTATAATTCCTTTGTGCGAGGTGAACGTACTCGAATTCGAGTGCCTCTTCATGGCGCTGGGCTTTTTTATCTTCGCCGGCGTACTCCCATGCCGCGACATGACAGAATTTTTCATCATCGCGAAGCGTTTCCCCTTCCGGTGTCTGCATCTCCTCGCGGAAATGGCCGCCACAAGATTCTTTGCGCTCTAAGGCGTCTAGGCACATGAGCTCGCCGAGCTCCATGAAATCCGCAACCCGCCCCGCCTTTTCCAATTCGGAATTGAGCTTCTTGGGATTGCCGGGGACTTTGAGATTGGTCCAAAACTCCTGACGAAGTACTTTGATCTTGGTAAGGGCGGTCTTCAATCCCTCTTCATTGCGGGACATGCCGCAATAGTCCCATAGGATCTTTCCGAGCTCTCGGTGGAATTCA
>JAHFAF010000480.1 GCA_023250715.1 Pseudobdellovibrionaceae bacterium
AAGGAAGGGATCACCGATGGACAGAAGAAGGAGCTCGCAAAAGCGTTAGCTCATTTCAATCTGCCTCACCAAGACATTGATATTGCCGTAAACAAGATCAAGGTATTGGATAAAGACGAGTTGCCCTACTTCTCGGAGTTGTCGGACTTGGTCTCTCAAGAGATCAGTACCCTCCACAAAGAGATCTCCATGCGCGAGGATCGGATTTCCGAGCTGAATAAAGAGCTCGGTATCCGGTACAAGTACGACAGCATGATTGGTAAGTCGAAGCCGATGCAAGATTGCTATGCGCTACTCGACAAGATCAAGCAGTCCGAAAGCACTGTGCTCATTCAAGGGGAGAATGGAACCGGTAAAGAATTGATTGCGAAGGCGATTCATTACAACTCGCCTCGCAAAGATAATGCGTTCGTAACGCAGAACTGCTCCGCGTTCAATGATAACCTCTTGGACTCGGAATTGTTCGGTCACGTGAAAGGTTCATTCACAGGTGCCGTGAAGGACAAAAAAGGTATGTTCGAAGTCGCCGACGGAGGAACGTTCTTCCTCGACGAAATTGGAGATACCTCTCCCAGCATGCAGGTGAAACTCCTGCGTGTGATCCAAGAAGGCACGTTCATCCCGGTCGGTGCGACGGAACCTCGCAAGGTAGACGTCCGCATCTTGGCCGCGACGAACAAGGACCTGAAGGACATGGTGGAGAAGGGGACCTTCAGAGAAGACCTTTATTATCGTATTAACGTAATCAATATTACGGTTCCGCCTCTTCGGGATCGTAAGGAAGACATTCCGCTCCTTTGCGAGCACTTCCTAGCTCGTTGCGCACAGGAGAAGGGAATCAAGCCCAAAATCCTGACGAAGAGAGCTCTGGAAAAGATATTCGATTATCCGTGGCCCGGTAACATCCGCGAGCTCGAAAACGAAATGGAGCGCGTGACGGTGTTGGCGGGTGGAGAGAGCAAGATTACCGTCGACATGCTATCCGGCCGCATTCGAGAGTTCGGCGAGAGAAGCAAGGTGCAGGGTGTCCGAATCCAGGGCAAGCTGCGCGATGCGCTCGAAGAGCTCGAGAGAGAGATGATCCGCGAGGGTCTCAAACGGACCGGGTGGAACAAGTCCCGTCTCGCTAAGGAGCTCGGTATTAGCCGCGCTGGTCTCATCAACAAAGTCGAGAAATACAATCTCGACAAGCGCAAGATTGCTAACGCTAAGCCGGGGGCTGCCTCCGAGCGATAAAAAGTTAAATCCTACGAACGCCGGCTGATATCCTTCAGCCGGCGTTTTTTTTTCTGATAAAATAGCCCAATGGCCGAGAGAAAAGTCGCCTACCAAACTTTCCAACACCAAGCCGATAGCGGTTTTGTGGTTACAGCGCCGTCCTTGGAACGCTTATACATTGACGCCGCACTCAGTCTCACCGATCAACTCTCACGACTCGAGCGCATTGAATGCCGCGATCGCAAAACGATTCAAATTAGCGGAGAGTCGAGAGAAGATTTGATGCGATGCTGGCTCAATGAGGTGCTTCAGCTTTTTGAGCGGGACCAATTCTTAAGCCACCGCATCGTATTCAATCAATTTGATGGAAAGCGTCTTCAAGCGACCCTTTGGGGGGAGCTTTACCAACCCCTTCGACACGGCCACGTGATTCAGCCGAAAGCCGTAGACTCACACCAGATCGAGATGGGGGACAAAGAAATCCCAGAGCCCCACTTTTTCGCCAAAGTTAGATTGAGCTCTAAATAGTTGACGAATTGAGGCGCTGTGACGGGCTAACAGCAAGATTGGAAATTAGTTCGAAATCGAGAGCCCCTTGAACCTCTCCCTCCCACCCTGCCTCTGCCGCTCGAACGAGGTTGTACATTTCCCTTGCGGTTACATAGTGAAATTGAAAGTTCGAATCTCGCTCTTTCATCGAGGCGAGATCTTGATGGAATCGAACCATTCCCTCCCCCAGCAAAGCTTTTTGCCCGTCCTCGCTCGCGCCATGCATATGGAGCTTTACGAAGAACCAATCGGGCCGTGTGGGAACTTGAACGCGAGCTTTGAGCCAAAGAGAAAGACGATCCCCACTCGCTAGTTGATTGGATTGAAGACACCCATTTTCAATTCTCGGAACCAATCCCCACTTGCGACCTTTCCAATTTAGAATGAGAGGTCCTTGAATAAGCATCAAGCCCCTAGGCGAGAGCGGGGTAGCGCCAGCCGCCACTCCCCAATTGTGTCCCTTGCGTCGACTTAGGTTTCTCTCTTCAACATAGTAGATACTGTTAATCTTCTTGGTCTGGGCAAGGCTAGGATAGGCGGGAAGAGTAAAATCGGCGTAACAACCAGTATCTCGAAGAATGGAAAGTTCATCGTCGACGCCACACCATCGTCCGCTCGGAAGCGAGTTCGCAAGCGCCCAGTTTCCGTGGACAAACGCATAGGCGGGGGCTCCCGTATTTCGGTGCCGGGAAAGTAAATGGTGCTCTCGAATAAGCTCCTCTCTGAATCGAATCATTTCGGATCGAAATGTCTCGGAGTTGTCCTTGTCGTGGTGGAGATGAATTTCCACCTCTCCATAGCCGTCACGACAGAGCTGCGCAATAGTTGCCACTAGATCCCGCTCATAGCTTTCCATTGGATAAAAGAAACTATGCCGTGGAGCTCTGCCGGAGCTATCCCTGAAATTCCCAAAAAGACGAGGATAATTTTCGGCCCAAGAGTTCACTCTTTCGCGCCTAAGATGAACGGGCGCGTTTCCATTGTTAGGCTCGAAGTGATCGGCTAGACAAAGGATTAGTTGAGTCTTCTCGCTCACGCGTCGTGCGTGCCGCTTAGAGAACTCGCGCAGATAGGTGGGAAGCCAGCCAAAACGCATGAAATATTTTACCACGTTCGGCGACGAACATCCGGGAGGGAAGATTTACCAAAGAACAGCGAGCCCCTGAAGGCCTCCCCTGATCTCCCCATGCTGTTTTTCCTCTACATCCTCGTCCTGCTGAGACATGAGGTGTTCTTCAACTAGGGGTTCAATCGTCAAAAAGCGCTGACACTCCTGACATTGAATAATGGGATGGCCGGATTCGCTGAGGTGTAAACAAACATGACAGAGGCGAATGTATAAAGATTCACCTTCTGGCCGAATAGACGCATAAGATGGCTGGCCTACAGACTTTTTCTTCCGCCGACGCAAGCTGCCTCCTTTCGCCAAG
>JAHFAF010000481.1 GCA_023250715.1 Pseudobdellovibrionaceae bacterium
AAATTACAGGATTCAGAGGAACTGGTGAGATCCCCGGCAAAGGAGGGGGGGGAATTCGAATCCGGTACCACTATGTTTGGATGATTGGAATCATCCGCAACAGCCGGTTTTACAGCAGTTGCTTTAATAACGGCTTTTCGACCACATGAGGAGAGAGAAAGGCAGATGAATAAAGCGATCAGGGCTTTCTTCAATCTGTGCTCCAAGGCTAAGCGGGGCGAGCGGGAAACTTAGTTGCAAATGAGCTGCCAAGATTACCGGGCATACGGACCTACCTTCGACTGGCCAAACTCAGAACAACGCGCGCCTCCGGGAGCGCCCTTCCTTGAATCATTCCAGCCTCTTTATCCGATCTGTTTACAGAAGAAACAAAACGGCGCCTTGATCAGAGGAAGAGGTTCTCTGAAAAAAATTGGGGTTACGCCGCATCAGAGAGCGAATCACGAGTGGCGAGAGCGGGTGCCCTGCTGACTATGGGCTTCTGGACGAGCTGGAACTTTCATAAACGCAGCAAGATCACCTCGCGATCCCTCTCGCCACTCGCAGTCGCTTCCTTCCTAGGAACTCGCTCTAATACACTGTAACCACAAATTAAAATGGAGAGGGAGAGGAAGAACACCACCAGGATGACTTGATGCACCAAAAGCAAATGGCGCAGTTTACCGAAAAGAAGAGGATGAGGATCCGTCTATTGGAAAAACTTAAAACTTTGCGGCAATCCCGCTCAAAAGCTTGGTATCTGCAATCTAGCCTTCCCTTGCCCAAAGCGCTCGGCATGAGCTGTCTAATCTCTCTCTCCCTGATCGCAACTCACTTCTCTCCGCTGGGAGACACGCTGGAGAGTTACTTCGCACGCCGCTTGGAATTTTTCACACGACACGCTCTTGGGATCTGGCCTCATTTTGACTCCCGGTTGAAAGTATTCGGGCTCGACACCAAGAGTATGGTGGATCTTCAAACAGAAAGTGTACGACCGGAGGACTGGGACGCCCTCTTTTATGCGATTAATGCGCGAGAGCCGAAGCAAATTTTAATCGACAAGTCCTTCGCCCTTCCACTCTCGCGTGATCCTCACCCTCAAGACCGCCTAAAACGAACTATTTCCGGGGGGGCACCTGTCGCCGGACAAGCCTTTCTCCTCTCGGAGAGTATTTTTGGACAGGAGGAATTTCCTCTCGAAGCTCCCTTATTTCATCTGGATCATTGGCTTGAACCGGGTCACGAGCCACCAGGATGGCTCGTCCCCACTAATCAATTTGTTTACGGCCCGAACTCCCTCTTTCAAGATGCCTTTGTCTTCGTCGGGCATACCAATTTTTATCAGGAAGGCTACGTTAGACCTCTCGTTCGAATCACCGACACAAGAGTCCTTCCTCACTGGAGCCTTGCGATCACAAAAGAAAGACATTTGAATGAGGAGGGACTTTGGCTCGATGGAAAACGTCTTCCCGTCGATAAAACAGGAAGAATTTTGGTAAATCTCGGACCCGCCCATTCCTATCCCGTGCAATCCATCTGGCAACTTTTCAGAACTGCGCGCGCAAGAAATAATTTCGAGGCCATTAAAAAAGGAGACACTGTCGTCATCCTCACACGAATGCATCAATTCGATTCGGATATGCAGCATACTCCAGTAGGCGCTATTCCGGGCGGGTTCGTAAATTTAAGCGTACTGAATAGCGTAATGACAGGACAATGGCTAAATCCGACGGGAGATGCTCCAATCTCTATTTTCCTTTTCTCGATCTTGGGAATGCTTGCAGCCATTTTTCTTGGCCCACGACTCTTTGGACTGGTGGCGGCGATAGCGCCTCCTTTCATTACTCTTACGGGCCTCGCACTTTTTTGCTACGGAAGCATGGTTGTTCCCTGGCTACAGTCCGTTCTAAGCTTTTCTTTCACTGCCGGCATTCTCTTTGCCGAGCGTTCCCGGGTAAAGGACGCGACCGCCCGCAAGCTCAAGGACTCTCTCGAAGGATTGGTCGATCCCCAAAAGCTGGAAGACCTTCTAAAGAATCCCGCTTCCCTTCGATTGGTTGCCTCAGTACAAAACTTAAGCATCATGTTCATCGATATCGAGGGTTTCGCTATCTTTGCAAAAAAAAACGGACCATCCGCTATTTTCGATCATCTAAAGGAGGTTTTAAACAGCCTGACGGAAGTAGTTCACCGTTTCGGAGGTGTAGTCGACAAAAGCCGGGGTGACGGCCTCCTCTGTTATTTTGGACACCAGTATGGTGGCGGCAAAACAATAGATCACGCCGAGCAAGCCCTTCGCTGCGCAATAGAAATCCAAAGGCAGAATCTCGAACGGTGCCTAATTCATGCGAAGGAAGGAAAACCGATAAGCCCGCTCCGAATAGGCATCAACGCTGGAGATGTTTTCGTGGGGGATTTGGGTGGAAAGGGCCGCATCAATCTTGCCGTGATTGGGTCCGATGTGAACATTACCCAAAGGCTCGAGACCGCCTGTGATAGCCATTTTGTACTCTGTGGCGAGGGCTTGTGGAAACGCCTTCCTCACGACATAGAACTGAACGCACGATCGCAAACCCGTTTCATTCACATCAAGCACCACGAGAGTTTTTATCCTGCGGTCGAAGTAGATCCCTTTTCCTCCGACCCGACCAAGCTCAATGATGCTCTTCACGCCTACAGAGACTACCGTGGTATTTCCCCATCAGATGACCGGCTAATTCTTCCTAAACGCCGGCGTATTGCATTTCAATCTCCCTCGGCCCAAGGCCGTCTCGTTGATTTTTCTTCGAACGGGTTCGGTGTGATTCTCGACAAATATTTCGGGAGAGGCGTAAACCTTCTCTTCGGACTAGGTGCCTGGGACGAGCTTTCAGAAAAGCTCGCACAATGCGGTTTCGCCAATCTTCTCGGAGAAATTCGTTGGGGACGTCCTGTGGAGGGGGGGTTCGCTCACGGAGTTCTCATCAAGAACCTCACCCCTCATCAACGGGGAGAACTCTTTCAAATCGTGAGAGAGACTTCCGGCCTAGCCGGTAAAAGGCTAGTCAGTAGGGCCGCCTAAAGAGACTATTTCCTAGGAAGATTTAGAACGCCTGCCAAACGACCGACTCAACTCCTGAATTTCCCGACTCTTGGGATCGAGTTTTAGGGCCCGCTCCAAGGATTGGGCCGCCTCTTCTCGATGATTTTCGAGCGCATTTCGCACAGCAAGATC
>JAHFAF010000139.1:0-6926 GCA_023250715.1 Pseudobdellovibrionaceae bacterium
CATAAAAGAGGGAGGTTCCGTCCTCGGCA
Organism: Pseudobdellovibrionaceae bacterium; assembly: GCA_023250715.1. Classification (GTDB taxonomy): domain Bacteria; phylum Bdellovibrionota; class FAC87; order UBA2466; family UBA2466; genus JAHFAF01. Next base: position 30 of record JAHFAF010000139.1, read on the forward strand.
CGAAAAAAACCCTGCTCACGAGGAGACTTCGTGAGGTTTGGCGCTTGCGGGGAGGTCTCTTTTTTTTCCCTTTTTCGAGGCATACGGCGAGTTCCACATCTAAAGAGCCGGCGCGATATTGGTCAAGAGATTCCGGCGTTTTGGCGCTTGACCTGGCTCAAGTGGGCTTCTAGTTTTGGGGCCACTATTCAAGGAGATCCTAATGACCAAGACCCAGGTGACCATTGCTCCAGCTAAAGGACGTTTAGGAATTCTACTTCCCGGCATGGGGGCAGTCTCCACAACTTTCATAGCTGGAGTAGAAGCAGTGAAGCGCGAAATGGCTGAGCCCATTGGCTCGCTCACTCAGATGGGTCGACTTCGTTTGGGCAAGCGAACGGAGAATCGTTCCACCCTCATCAAAGATTTTGTACCGCTCGCGGATCTCAAAGACGTGGTCTTTGGCGGTTGGGATATTTTCGAAGACTCTGTTTATGAAGCAGCAGTAAAGGCGAAGGTATTGGAACCCGCTTTGGTCAGCGCGCTGAAAGAGCCGCTCGATGCGATTCGTCCGTATAAGGCAGTCTTCGATCCTAGCTTCGTTACTTTGATCAACGGGCCCAATGTAAAGACGGGAAAGAACAAAAAGGATCTTGTCGACCAACTCAGAGCGGACATCCGGGATTTCAAACAAAAGAACAATCTCGATCGCGTGGTCATCATTTGGTGCGCGAGCACCGAGCGCTACACCGAGCCCTCCGAGTGCCATCGGACGATTCAGGATTTTGAAAAGGGCCTCGAAAAAAGTGATCCGAATATTTCTCCGAGCCAGATGTATGCGTTTGCGGCTTTGCAAGAAAGAGTTCCCTATGCGAACGGCTCGCCCAACCGCAGTGTGGAGCTCCCATTCTTGCAGCAGCTCGCAAAAGAGATGAGAACCCCCATTGCCGGAAGCGATTTCAAGACAGGTCAAACGCTGATGAAGACCATCATCGCCCCAGGCCTCAAATCCCGTCTTCTGGGATTGAACGGTTGGTACTCGACGAATATTTTAGGAAATCGCGATGGCGAAGTGCTCGCCGATCCCGGGTCCTTCAAGTCGAAGGAGGTTTCCAAACTTTCCGTGCTCGAGCAAATTTTGGAGCCTGAGACTTACCCGACACTTTACAAAGACGTGCACCATCTGGTGTCCATCAACTATTACCCCCCTCGAGGCGACAACAAAGAGGGCTGGGATAATATCGACATCTTTGGGTGGCTCGGCTACCCGATGCAAATCAAAGTAAACTTTCTATGCCGCGATAGCATCTTGGCAGCACCTATTGTCTTGGATTTGGCCCTGTTCCTGGATCTCGCGGCCAGGAGCAGCTTCAGCGGCATTCAAGAATGGCTCTCGTTCTACTTCAAGAGCCCGATCGTAGCCCCTGGCTTGAAGCCAGAGCACGATCTCACCGTGCAGCAATTGAAACTGCATAACACCCTGCGTTTCTTGGGTGGCGAGGAGCTAATCAATCACTTGGGTCTTACCTACTACGGCGTCGTGGAGGAGTAACTCCCACTAGGGTAAAATAGTAATGTCCACCTATCTTACCCATGCCCACCCAAAAACTCGGACGCGAAATCTCTTTCTTGATGAGCCTTGTCGCCATGGGGCTTATCTTTGGCCTTCTTTCGTATGAAGAATATAAGGTCGCCCTCTTGCGAATGGACGTTCCGTTGCGCGCCGATCGCGCCTTGAACGATGAGATCAACCAGCGCTGCCAGCTCCTCTACGCTCGGGGCGAAACGAAGGTCGAAAAATTTTTCCTGGATCACCTTTCCCCCTCCTCAACAGCAACAGGTACCGAGCCCTGCTTGATGAGCATCGTCAGCGAGGCAAAAAACCGTTTTTTCCTGCACACGCAGTGGGACTTTAGAATAGAAGTTAAACCTGAGAATGGCGCACGCATCGAGAGAAATTACATTGTCGAGTTCCCGCGACCGCTCGTCCTTCTTCCTCTCGCTGGCTTTCTTCTAGCCCTCATTTTCGAAGTTCATTTCTGGACGTTGTCTGGAACCGTTCTTCTCTACCTTTTTGCCCTAGGCGGCGGAAATCTCATTCGAACCGCGACACAAACCACACGAAGCCTCTGGCTCGCGATGACCACCGACGCGGCCTATCCAGGACTCCTGCTCTTGTTGCTCTGGCTCGCGGTTTACCGCTGTCAAAAAACCGCGAGGCCTTTACCCAGAAAACGGGCTCACCCCTGGGAGAGAATCACTAGCCGATTGATGGGCACGCTCGTGGGCCTTTGGAACCCGGCCGCTTACACTCTGACAGCACGGCTCTTCTTTCCCTTCCGAGGTGCCTTGAGCCGCCTTACCTCCTTCTTTGATTCCCAATTTCTGATCTTTGCCTTGAGCCTTTATCTTCTCTCCGTCGATATCAAGAGCTACCGGGACCTTCTCGAAAAAGGGATTTTCCTTCCTCGCTACTTCTCTTTCGCGGCTTTGCTCTTCTTCGGGCTCACCTACTGGTCCACGCCGATTCGTCGACAAGTCATTCTTTGGCAGATCCCTCGCTTTGCATGGGGTTTTGCAAGCGTCATTTTGATAGAGCTCCTCTCTTGGCGTGTTCCTGGTTTGAGAGATCAATCCTTCTTGGTGCGAGCCGGGGGAGCCCTCGCTTTGAGTGAAGTGATTCGTTACAAGCACGTGGCATGGGGTGCCGCCGTGCGGGTGTTCACCCCCTGGGCCTTCGTTCTCACACTAGCGACTTTCATTCCGACCCATAGCCAAGAATCAGGTGTGAAGGATCTCGTCCTAGTCCTTCTCGAGCCGAAAATGCATCCCTCCGTCATGGCGTTTTTTACATTTCTAGCTGGGATGGGGCTGGGGTTTGTGACAGGCAATTTTTCGGCCTCCTTCTTCGCGCTCTTTACCTCATTTCTTCAAGCGCAGGAGACCCCGCTCTTGCGAGCCGCCCTGCTCGATGGAATCCTCGCCGGAAATTTTCTATCTCCTTTTTCTATTTTCAATCTTTTGCCCTGCGTGCAGTTTGAATTGAAATTACGTCAGTTAATTGCTTTCCGCTTCCGACAGCTCGCCATTCCGCTTCTCATCGGGGCCGCAATCTTTGCCGTGAGCGCCATCAATTCAGTCGCCATTTTGCAACCCGTGACGTTCGTCTTCTTATGTTTATTGATCGCTACCCTGCAGCTCAAGAAGAGTGCTTGGACTCTCGGTAAGTTTTCGCTAACTGTACATAGTGAGACGCGCTAAATCGCAGCTCTTGGATTTCTTCCTCGTTTAGCTCTCTAATCACTTTCGCCGGCCTACCAAATGCAAGCGTCCTCGGCGGGATTTTTGTACGTTGAGTGACGAGGCTGCCCGCACCGAGCATGACAAATTCCCCGATCTCGGCGTCATCGAGAATAATGCTTCCCATCCCGATAAGCGCAAAGTCCTTCACCGTGCAGGCGTGGAGCACGCAAGAATGTCCCACGGTCACATCATTTCCAATAATGCACGGACTCGCCTGATAGCTCACGTGCACCATCGTGAGGTCTTGAATATTCGTTCTATCGCCGACACGAATGAAGTTCACGTCGCCCCGAAGAATGCTATTGAACCAAAGACTACTCTCCGCTCCTATGTGAACATCGCCGATAACATGCGACCCGGGAGCGCAAAACGCAGTCGGATGAATTTTCGAAGGGTTGAACTTATGCGGGTATTTTTCAGTCATGCGGTTCTTACTACCCTCGGCGCTCCCGCGAAGTAACCCTTCACATTGGAGCCATTGGTTTCCGTAACTTCCACATCGAGAATCTTCCCCTGACAAGAGGGTCCAGAGTTAAGTACATGGACGAGCTTATTGTGTACGGTTCTTCCGGAATAACATAAGCCCTTCTTATCAATCGATTCGACGAGACATTGCACGGTAGTCCCTAAAAGACGGCCGTTTTCCCTTTCAATTTGACGCAGGGAAAGTTGCTGTACGCGCGCTAGTCTCTCTTCTTTCACAACTTCAGGAATCTCTTCGCTCAGAGCAAAAGCGCGGGTTCCGGGACGAGGAGAGTATTTAAAGAGAAACGCCATGGAAAACTCCACGCGATTCAATACCTCCACCGTCTTTTCAAAATCCTCGTCCGTCTCTCCCGGAAACCCCACGATGACATCCGTCGAAAGCGCAATGGCGGGACAGGCCGCCCGGAGCTTTTCGATTTTAAGCAAATATTCATCCCGCGTATAAAGCCGCGACATTGCTTTCAAGATGCGATCGCTTCCCGATTGAAAGGGAAGATGAAGCGAGGGACAGAGTTTTTCGAGCTTTCCAAATTGGGAAATCAAATCCTCTCCCAAATCCCTCGGGTGGGAAGTCACGTAACGAATGCGTTCGAGCCCTGGAATCGCATGCGTTTTCTCAATGAGCTCGGCAAGAGTCTCGCCAGTCCCCTTTCCGTAGGTATTAATATTTTGCCCGAGGAAAGTGACTTCCTTCGTCCCTCCTGCAACAAACCCGCGGACATCTTCCAATATTTCATGAATAGGGCGGCTTTTTTCTCGGCCCCGAACGAAGGGAACAATGCAGTAGGTGCAAAAGTGATCGCAGCCTTTCATGATGGTAAGGTATTCCGCTGGCCTCGAAGGACGGGTGGGAACGTGGGTAGGCTGGGAATAAGCCCTGCCCCCTTCTTCCAACTTCGTCTCGAGCACACGTCTGCCGTTCAGCACCACCTCGTCCACCAGTTCCTTCACCCTATCAACGCTATCGGGACCAAAGACGAGATCCAAATGCGGGACTCTTTGGAGAAGCGATCGGCCTAGGCGCTGACCAACACAGCCCGAGACACCGATTACTTTCTTTGGGTTCTCATCCTTTAGAGGCTTCAATTGCCCCAAAAGACTCAAAACTTTGTGCTCGGACTTATCACGGATGCTGCAGGTATTGATAAGGATGACATCCGCTTTTCGAAGGTCCGGTTCCCACAAGTATCCTCCCAGCGTGAGGAGCCCTCCCATCCGATCGGAGTCGTACACGTTCATCTGGCAACCGAAGGTTTTAATATGGATGGAACGCTGGGACATTTGGGAGGGAAGTTATCACGAAGAAACTGAATCTGCGAGCTGTTGCGAAGCAGTCTCATGGTTGGTGCTAGTGTCCTGAGTCAGTGATGCTAGTCCCATGAGATTGCTTCGCTATGCTCGCAAATTCTGCTACTTTCCCTCCCATGGTCCCTCTATTCGCACCGGTCCGACAAAACGAGCCCCTCTTCGCTGAAATTCAGGCAAAATTCGCCGAGGTTTTGAGGTCGGGCGAGTATGTCTTGGGAAGAGAAGTCGCGGCGTTTGAAGAACGGCTTTCCCAGCAGTTGAAATTCAAACTGGCTGTCGGAGTCGCTAGCGGAACAGAGGCCCTTGTTCTTGCACTTCGAGCAATCGGCATCCAACCCGGGGATGAAGTCATCACTCCCGCCTTTTCTTTTGTAGCCAGCACGAATGCGATTGTTTGGGCCGGTGCCAAGCCCGCCTTCGCGGATGTGGATCTTGAGACTGCGAATGTCACGGTGGAAACGGTAGAAAAGGCCTGGAACTCGAAAGTGCGAGCGGTCATTGCTGTCGATCTGTTTGGCCGCCAGGCGCCGATTGAGGAGCTTAAGAAATGGTGCCAGAAAAAATCGATCTACTTGATCGAAGACGGCGCTCAATCGATTGGCGTCCCTAATCTTCGCCCCGATATCTATACGACGAGTTTCTATCCAACTAAAAATGTGGGCGCAGTCGGCGACGCGGGCGCTGTACTCACCGACGATGCAGAGATCGCCATGCGAGTGCGCGAGATTTCCCGTCATGGAGGGCTCACGCGCGACCACTATTTGAGAGTGGGAACGACGGGCCGAATCGATGCCCTTCAGGCAGCGATTTTAAATGTAAAAATTCCTAAACTCGAAGGCTGGACGAAAATCCACCGAACACTCGCGGCAACTTACCGTACGAGATTGCAATCCCTTCAAGACTCCGGAAAAATCTGGTTACCCGAGGCGCCGAAAGATCCGCTGCAGCATGTGTGGGCTCTTTACACCGTTCGCGTGCCCCAGCATCGAAGTGCTTTTCTTGAAGCACTGAAGAATAAAGGAGTAGGGGCCGCAGTCTATTACCCTAAAATTATCCCACGCCAACCCGTCTACTCCGCCCCGGGTGAGTTTCCCCATTCCGAGCGTCTAGCCCGAGAAGTGCTCTCTTTACCTTTCTTCGCCGAGCTATCGAGCCAGGAAATCGACTTTGTGGTAAAGCAGGTGACGGAATGTTGCCTGAGTCCTTCCATATAGTCCTCTGCCAGCCGGTGATTCCGCAGAACACGGGCTCGATTGCTCGCCTTTGTGCCTGCACGGGAGCAGTCTTGCACCTCATCCACCCCTTAGGCTTTCAAGTAGATGCGGCGGCGGTGAAACGGGCGGGATTGGATTATTGGCCTCACGTCGATATCCGCGAGCATGTCTCGTGGGGGAAATTTCTGGAAACGGAAAATCCAGCGCGGGATCGCCTCTTTCTATTCAGCAAGTGTGCTACGACCTCTTTCGTGGAAGCGAATTTGAAGCCACCCACCTATTTGGTTCTTGGGAATGAAACACAAGGTTTACCGGAACCGCTATGGGAGGAATACCGGGATCGCTTTTTCAAGATTCCGATGCGCACGCACCTGGTGCGGAGCCTGAATCTTTCCCAAGCAGCTGCTGTGGTTCTCTATGAAGGCCTGCGCCAAGAAGGATTTACTCGGACTTAGCGCCGGCATCGATCCAATTTTTTATGGCGTCAATATGTGCGGACGGAAGCTTTCCGCCTCTTTTCGGCATCTCTCCCGCCTCTACCAATTGAACGAGATAGCTCTGATTCGCATTTCCAACCTCGAGATATTCGAGAACGTCCGCATAGGTT
>JAHFAF010000139.1:6936-10455 GCA_023250715.1 Pseudobdellovibrionaceae bacterium
CCTCCTCTTGCCTTACTTTTGGAATGGCATTCCTGGCACCTAGCTTGAAGTACGTTTTTCTGAATCCATTCGAACGTGGCCTTGGGGCCTTCCGAGGCTGGACTGGGGGAGGAGGGAGTGGGATCATTGGCCTGAAGATCGGTCTTCTTCTTCGCGCAACCCCCTGAGATCAGTAACGCAAAACCCAAACCTAGAACCCATTTGCCACACTTCATCAACGTCACGGGGGCCTCCTCTATTCCCCGTTTCTACCAAATTGCCACAATGCATCAAAGAGGATTCTAAGCACGGGGCGGGAAAATCCCGATAAGTATGGGAAACCGGTAGAGATTTACATTTGATGCTTCGAACACTTCTCATTCTATTCGTGGTTGTCTATGCCACCTGTGCGCACGCAGACGGCGAAGACCGCGCAGAACGGCGCGAGCTTCGCGAGCGAAGGGACAAGGTGCGAGCCGCTGTAAAAAAAATGCAGAAGTGTATCGAGAATAAAGACATCGCCCCTTGCATGACCGGAGATGATGACCTGGAAACGCGAGCGGCAGTGATGAAATATTTCCTGAGAGTACAAGCGCAAGGGGACTAGAAAAGAAATCCGACTTCAGCAATCGCGGAGGGAAGGATCCCTCCATTTCCCGTCACGTCGTGAATGGCTTTATCTAGAAAATACTGTCCGCCCCCCGCAAAACCAAGGCTGAAATTCGAGAAACGAAATCGCCAGCCGATGGTGGCGAGGCCCACAAGGGAAGTGACGCTCGAACGATTCGCCTCACTCGCCCCTTCCTGTCGATTCAAAATATGAAGACCGAGACCCATCATCGCCCAAAATCCCTTAAAGGTGGAATCCCCATAATAACTAAAAGTCATCATCGTAACGAAACCCTTCATCGATAAATTCCCGTTGGTAATATTAATTCCTTCCGCCATCAAACCGTAAGCCGTTCTGGATGAAAAAAGCTGCTGAAGTTGGACCTCGGGAGATTTGAAGTTAAGTCCTGCGGTGAGAATGCGACTACGTGGCGAGGCGGTCTGGTGAATGAGCTCCACTTCCAAACCAGGGTAGAGGTTTTCAATGCCATAGTAGAGGTAAACTATCGCCCCTTTCGGAGACACCGTAAAAATTTCCCCGCAGGCGACCGATACCTCCCCGATTTTGAGGCATATATTGTCATCGGGCCTCATATTTTTTCCCTCGCTAAACACCACGACGGCCAATTTCTTACCGGACTGGATTTTCATCACCCGATCCGCATATGCCGCTACGCTAGAGGCCAACCAGGCAAGAATGAGTAGTCCCCGAATCATCTATTGGCTCGCGCGGAAAAGAAGGGAAAGGTGTCCTCGAAAAAGGAATCCGAATAAACCAAACTCAAATCGAACACTCTCGGCAATCCAGGCCCATAGGTGGTTAGGATATTTTTATACCCAAGATTCACCGTCATTCGAAAGCTCCGAAAAGGAGTGATCGACAATCCCAGATCAGCGCCATAGCCAGACCAGCCCAGAGAAATGCCGAAGGGCTGCAATACCCTTACCCCTGCAGAGGCGAAATACCCAATGGAGTTCTTAAAAGAAAGCTGGTCTTGGTAGGGACGAAAGCGACCGGTTCCCGCCCCAGCGCTGAAAAGAAGGCTACTAAACCACGCTTCTTCCTTTTCTTTCAGCGTGATTGCCTTGGACAAACAAAGATAATAGTTTTCCACGCCATCGATGCCTTCACCAAAGACGAAAGCGCTTTCGGCACCCACAGCCACACTCCAATTCTTACCAAGATAACGGTGCACTTTGAAACTAAGTGTGGAGTCTTTTAGAAACGGGTCGAGATCCGTGACGGTATAACTGGTCTCGATACCAAGCCATTTGTCGGAGTTACCTATTCCGAAACCGGTGAATACCACGCCATCGGAAATTTGGCTCGTGGTGCTGAGTGTTCTCGAGGCAAAAAACACTCCCGCATATACATCCCCCCAATTGGCTCCAAAACCTCCAGGTGCGGATACGCCGAGGCCAGGCATGGACCAGCGGGTCTTCTTCTCTCTTTCCCAGGCCGCTTGCAGATCCGCGTCTTCGATATTGGATAAATCGTACTCCGTTGAAGTGGGTTGCTGCTTCGGCTGTGCCTTCATTCGGAGTTTACGGCGGGCAGGAATTTCTTCGGCTTGAAGGAGGGCGCACAAAAGCGGAAGGATCAGAAGCGATTTGAGGATCATAGGATGTTATTCTGGTCGACTATGTTTTACCTTCGGTTTCTTCTGGGACGAGTTCACCGAAGCCGTAGAACGATCGGAGGTCGGCTCACCGACAGGTTCATTTTCCCCCACCATTCCCACTTCACGCTCCGTGGTAGGCGCTTGCTCTCCTTCGACTACAACGTCTTTACCGAGCGCTCCCATGTAACCTGAAAGAAGGTAGACATAACTCGCCCCGGCCCCTACAAGACCCTTGTTCAGCTCAAAATTTTCGGCAAGTGCGGAATTCGCATTATCGATCGCAATCTGTAGTTGAGGGCCAATGGCATTTGTTTTTGAGTTCAGCACCATCGAAGTCAGAGAGGTTAACGAGGTGACGAATCGAGCCGCCCGCGGAGTGCTTCTATCCATGTCTTCCGAACGCCGCAGGCCTAGTAACGCTATCTTTAGATCCGCTGTTCCCTTTTTCAGTGCTGCAAGAGCCCTCTCATTGGGAACGGAAAACGTGACGCCCATAGGTGTTAATACGAGCGGCTTTGTGGTGTCTGTTAGGGAAAGACCCAAATTCTGAACCGCCTTGGTAACGGCGTTTCGAGCCGACGCCGCGACGGAAGAGCCAATTCCGCTTTTGGGAATGACGGGCGCAATGGGAGAGCTAGAATTATTTCCCGCCGCCCCCCTCGCCAAAATCTCGGTAGGGATAAGAATCAGAAAGAGGGAAAAGAGCGCTGTAACCCTTACTGCCATACGTTCCTCCAAAGGGCGCACGAATGATTGATATTCATTATACTACGCATCGCCCCCCGAAGTCTTTTCGGAAGGCAGGCCTTTGATACCTATGGGGTTTCCCTTGGGGGGGTGTCTAAGTTTTTGACACTGCTAAGCTTCCCGAAAGAATAGGCGTATCGGCTGACTCTTCAGTCCCAAGCTTTTGCGCAAGTAGTTCTCGAGATACTTCTGATAACTCTCTGGCAAAGCGCCTTTGCGATTCAGGAAAAAAACAAAACTGGGGGGCTCTGTTTTGACTTGGCTCGCGTACAAAATGTTGAAATTCTGCCGCCCCTTTGTGGGCGGAGGATTTTTCTCAATCATGCGCTCGACGATCTCATTGAGCCTCGACGTTTTCACACGCTTACGATTCTGATTGTGTAGACGAAATGCCATGGGAAAAATGTCGCCAACACCCAAACCCGATATTCCACTAATGGGCACGGTTTTGAACTGACTCAAATACCGCTCGAAATCTGAGTCTTCCAAATAATGTTTTCTCTCTTTCGCATTGAGAACGTCCCAGAAATTCAAAAGAACAAGAGTGGGCTTCCCTTCCCGT
>JAHFAF010000482.1 GCA_023250715.1 Pseudobdellovibrionaceae bacterium
TTCACATACTTTTGGACCGTTGCGACTGAAGGGGCCTTAAACTCTCGGCTCTCGATGATCTCAAGGCCCTTTTCCTGTTCGGAGAAAAGAATGGGGATGAATTTCCAACGTTGTTCCGACGGAAGGCGAACGAGCTTATGCTGGAAGACCGCGAGTAATTTCTTCCCCTGATATTCTTCGACCTTCCATTTCAGATTATTCAGCTCGCTAGGGCGCAATCCAAACCAAAGCGTCAGGTACAGCCAATTCCAGGCGTTCGGATCCAGATCCGCCTTAGCGCTACGAAGATTTTGCCAACTGATTGGTGCAGACGTTAGCCCGAAGGGCCTTTTCCCGAAGAACGACTCGTGAATTCTTACCGATGCTTCGCCCGATGGTTTGGGGACCGGTTCGAAATATTTATTTAGACTCTTGCCGTAAAACTTACCCCACAAGTTTAGTACGCGGATGACTTTTTGGGCATAGGACAGACTCCACTGTTTCCGTTTGAAAAAAGCGTAGATGAGGGTTGCCCTGTCCGACCACTCCGCGGGTTCGATATTGATTTCGCGAACGATCCGTTTCGCCGTTCTCCAGTAAATACAGAGTTGGCGGTAGTGGTAAGTCTCTTCTCCCCAGCATACTTTCTCTTTCAGCACTTCTTCTTCGAAGCGTTGACAAAGAAGTGGTGGGAGCCACGCGCATTCGATCTTGTCTTCCTTCTTCAGTTTTTGCTGAATGGCGTTACGTCGCCGCTCTTGAAACTTAACCCAGTCCTGAGATGAGATTTGCTTTGCTCTTTCCTTCGCTTCTTCAAATGTCATCGAAGTATTGAAGCCAATCGTCGGCCACTCTTCCTTCGGAACATGTCGTTGCGTTTTTTTGCTGTCGGAATAAGTTTCGTAGAGGATGCGCCAGACAATAGATCCGTCAGGACGCGTGTAGCGTTTTGCAATTTGGTAGCCCATAAGTCTCCTATCGGAATTTAGGAAGACTTCAGTTACCACCCCTACCAAATTGTTGATTTTCCACCTACCAAAAACACGGTTAAGTGGTTAGTTTTTCTAGGTTTCGATCTTTCAACAAATAGCTGGGGAGGGACTCCGTCCTCCTACCAAGCTTTCAATTTAGGCGGGAACTACCTGATTTTCAAGGGGTTGGATCTAGCTTAGCGAAAAACTGTGAAGGAAATACTGCAGCCCGGCCAAAATATTCCCTTGAGGTAATATTCATTGTATGGCATACTACTCTGTAGTTGAAGGCACCATGGATCAATCACCGCAAAAGTGGAGCATCGTTGAAACAGAGGAATACGGAATTTGGTTTGAAAGTTTGGATCCCGACGCCCAGGACGCCATTGCCGCTAAGGTTGGGGTCTTGAAGGCCGTAGGGCCCTCCTTGGGAAGACCGGCCGTTGACTCGATAAAAGGGAGCCGTTTTCCTAATATGAAGGAGCTTCGGGTAAAGAGCCAGAAACGCCCTTTCCGAATCTTTTTCGCTTTTGATCCCGAACGCCAAGCGGTCTTGCTGGTCGGAGGAAACAAGGCGGGAGCAGGCGATAAGACGTTTTATGCGAAGATGATCCCGCTCGCGGACAAATTGTTTCGTGAGTATCTGGAGGCAACAGAAAATGAAAAAAGGAAATAAAAAAGTATACCGGGATGCCATGAAGCATATGGAGTCAGTAATCGGCCCTGTGCGCACCCAAAGAGCTCGGGCAAAAGCGCAGAAGGAAGTCCATCAGATCCGCCTCGCGGAACTACGAAAGCTAAAAAAACTAACCCAGAGCCAAGTCAAAGGCTTCTCTCAGGTGGATGTTTCTAAATTGGAAAACCGGGATGACATGAAGCTTTCGACGCTCATTAAATATGTTCAAGCCCTGGGTGCAGATCTCGTGATCAAGGCTCATCTCAAAGATCGAGAGGATGGCGAAGAAGAAGAGATTACCTTGATAAAGGCCGTTGGGCAGTAAACGCGCTAGTCTCTTCTGATCCTCTCGATTTCACACCCCAGCGCCTTAAGCGCTTCCACTTCTAATTCGGATAGCGTCTTCTTCTTGATGAGATCGAACACAGGCTTGGCATTCTCGCCAATAGGGTAATAGCGGATCCTTCCCGTTACCGATTTTACTTCCAGCGTTACTTTCACGCCCATTGTGGTGCTCCTTTTCTATTGCGCCGCCGCCGACTACAAGTCATCCCCATCCATCACTCCCTTTGGTTTAGACTGATTCGCAGGTTCGGCCGGCGTCTGTTCTTTTTTTGTAAGAAATTCTTCGCGGGCTTTTAATCGTTCAATTTCCTGATCCCGCTCCTTCAGTTCCCGTTGAAGGTAAAGTCGATCGTGGATCTCGTCATTGATTCTCTGAGTCTTTTCTTTAATGGTCTCCTCAAGGGGAACCACCAGCAGTCGCCGTAGCCGTTCGTCCTCCTCACGCTTTTGCTTAGCCGCAAATTGCCAGAAAAATATTCCTGGGCCGCCCAGGATGATCGAAAGCCACACGACGTACGCAACGTCTTTCAAGTCGTATTCAATAAACTCCCAGTCGTATTTGCCCTCGAGCCCAAAGCTTCGTTGAAAGGTTTTAAAGGCGTTGTAGATAACCGGCACTTCCTCAACCGTCTGTGTCTTAACTTCTTTTCCCTTATCCATGAAATGCACAATTCTCTGCTTCGGAGGGCCAACAGTGAATAGGGTCAGCGCGCACAAAACGGGAAACGCAATCACCAACGCCCGATAGTCCAACTCGCGATCTTGATTGGGTTTCGAAACAAAGGCTAGGAGGAGCCCGACAAGGATAGAAAGGAATATGAATGGTACCGCGTAGAAGAAGACAATTGGAATGAGTGAGGCGAAAAAATAAGCGATGCCCCCGAGGATTTTCAACGCGAGCTTACCCGCCCACCACAGGAGAACGAACGTCGCAATCATGCCGCCGATCGCTGTGAGGGAGTCGTCATTCTTGTGACTCATCGGATTCCTCCTCCTTTTTTATTTTCGCAGGGGATTTCTCTAATACTTGGTTCTTTGGGAATAACGTCCCAAGAAAGTAGTCGTATCTTTCAAGGAGAAAACCTTGCCTTCCTTTTAGGAGCTCGGCCAAGTCCTTTCCGACAGCATCAGCGCAGGCAATAAAGAGTACCTTATGAATGAGCGGGTTGTGTCTTTCAATGATCGCTTCGTACTCCCTAATTTTGTAAAGA
>JAHFAF010000140.1:0-6229 GCA_023250715.1 Pseudobdellovibrionaceae bacterium
GAATCGGGAGTTTTCTCAATCATCAAAAACCGCTGTTGTTGATAGCATGAGTTGATAGAGGAAAATTTTGCCCACAATGTCCCTGACTTCTTGTCTTTCCTCTCATGCACTCTACTCATGCTATCAACTAAATTTTGCCCTGGGCAAAATTTTGGCCGACTAGGACTCGAACCTAGATTAGAGGAGTCAGAGTCCTCTGTCCTACCATTAGACGATCGGCCAGCAATGTCATTGCGAGGAGCCGAAGGCGACGAAGCAACCTTCTTACTCCTTTATTAGCCCAACCTCTTGTAACCGTTCAAGCTCGTCTTTCAATTCCGAAGGGGTAACCGTAGCTGTCCCCACCTTCCCGACGACTATTCCCGCAGCAGCATTCGCAATCTGCATGCAGCGAGATAAAGGATACCCTAGGACCATCATCATGGAGAGAACAGCAATGACCGTGTCCCCCGCTCCGGTTACATCGAACACGTCACGAGCGAAAGTAGGAATCCGCACAAGCCCGCCCCCCCCACGCGAGACACTCACCATGCCCCATTCTCCACAAGTGATGATCGCATGCTCAGACTCAGCCCCTTCCAAGATTCTCTGAGCCATGGAGAGTAATCTCACGTCATCTCGTCCCGCGATCTTGGAAGGCAAATGGCTCTCCCCGGTCAACACTTCAGCTTCCGCTAAATTGGGACTCAGCAACGTCGTGCCCCGATAAAGGGCTAGACGACTTTGCCGACTTGGGTCTACAAACACCGGCTTTCGATGGCTTGCCGCCTGTTTTACAAAGCTCATCGTGTTGGCATTCCAGATCCCTTTGCCGTAATCCTGAACGATAATCCCATCGCAGCTGGGGATGAGATCGCAAATCCGCTGGCTATACTCTTTCGCCAAGGGTGCACTCAAGGAATGGGATCGCTCATAATCCACCCGCACCACATGTTGCTTTTGCGCAATGACTCGAACTTTACGCAAGGTCGGCCGGCTTGTGTCCTCCACCAAGAACGAAGAATGTATCCCGGCCTTTCCCAGCATTTCGGACAAGCGCTGCCCATCCGCGTCCTGTCCCCGAACGCTTACCAAAGTCGCCTTCGCGCCAAGAGAGACAATATTTTGGGCCACATTGGCGGCCAATCCCAGCGTGCTACTTTGCGATTCCACTTCAATAACGGGGACGGGCGCCTCGGGGCTGATGCGCCTTGTATCGCCCCAAATGTACTCATCGATGCCCACTTCGCCAGCAACGAGCAAATCCACTTGAGGCAACTTGTCTAAAAAATCCAACTTCATTCAAGACTCTTTAAATCATTGCCCCATTCCAAAATCAAACGGCCCCACGGCAGCTTTTCCATGCAGAAGTACTCTTTACAACGCGGCCCAATACAACGCGAGGTCCCGGGGCATTCCACGTTGGGAACAAGAATATCGGCTCGGCCCTCCCCTCCCCAGAACCCCCATCGGGAAGGGCACTGGGCGCGGATGGGGGCATAGAGGCCCAAGGTGCGGGTCCCCATCAAATGGGCCAAGTGCAAGGTACCGGTACTAGGCCCCACTACCGCGAAGGCTAAACGAAAGATCTCCCGAATCACCTCCAACTCCTGATCCCGTACCACTGGCAGCTTCTTATAATGCTGTTGCAGGTATTGAACGACCTCTGCATCTACGGAAGAAGGCCCTTGCGTAAGGATCAAGGGAAGGCCTGAGGCTTTCTCCAAACTCTCCGCAACGTCCACGAAATGATTCGGGGAAAGATTTATCGCCGTCCCACCTGTTCCCGGATGCAAAACAATGAATTTATCCCCTTCTTGAATCCCCAGGCCCAGGAGGATATTTCTTGCGATGAGCGCTTCGGACGGCTCCCCCTCGATAGTAAGGCGGGGCTCCTTTTCTGAAGGGAGGTGCCGATTGGTGAGAAGCTCCACCAAATGCTCGGCCAGATCTAAGGTATAGCGCCCCTCATTTTTTTCGGCGCTCGAGCGGACCTGACGAATACCCTGATTTAGGAGTAAGAAGGAAGGCCAACGCGAGAGCGCCCCCACTCGCATTCTTAAGCGCGCTTTCCAAGCGCGCAAAAGAAGTTTCAAATCCATATTGAGAAATAGGCCCGCCGTAAAGCTCGAGAAATCCGCATCCCGGGGATCGCACCACTGAATGCGCCGAGCATTCAAAAAAGGGAGAACCAATTTTCGAAAATTCGGCGAACAAGAAAATACCAATTCGGCCGTGGGAAGCGCCTGCCGCAAATAATCCAGCGCTGGGAGAGCCATAACGACATCCCCGAGGCGATCCGTTCTGGAAATCCAAACCTTCACGAGCTGAAAATCTTTTCCAGAGGCTTTTTCTTAAGAAAATCCCGAACGAACTCATAGGGGTTTGCCGCCGGCTTCGCCTGTTTTTGTGCCCACTCCCTTACCTGTCGAATGAGTTGGCTCTCCAAAAGCTCGACGATCACTTCCCTTAAACCTTCTTTCCTTCTCTCTACGATTACGCTCATTTCCTTTTCCAGAAAGCCTGTAGCCGCCGATAACAGAGACTCGACTGTTTCGATTTTCGAGGCAATTGTCAGCAACACCGGACTCTCTTCACGCCGAGCGAATTGCAGCATGTTCTTAAGTTCCATCGCCAGCCGATCCGCTCCCTCTCGATCGGATTTATTGACGACGAATATATCCCCTATCTCGAGTAGGCCTGCCTTCAAAGTCTGAATCGCATCCCCCCATTCCGGCACCAGGATTACCGCTGTCACATCGGCAATTTTTCGAATATCGACCTCACTCTGCCCCACACCCACTGTTTCGATGAGAATGTAGTCGAACCCAAACGCATCCAAAAGGTGCACCACCTGACGAGTGGCGAGAGAAAGTCCGCCTAATTTGCCACGAGTACTTAAGGAGCGAATGAACACTTCCGGATCATTGAAATGATCGACGAGTCGAATTCTATCTCCGAGTAGAGCGCCGCCCGTGAACGGGCTCACGGGATCGACCGCAACCACAGCTACTTTTTTCTTCTGTTGCCTGAGAAGCTTCACGAGTCCACTCGTAAGACTACTTTTTCCCGCTCCTGGAGGGCCGGTAATTCCAATCACTCGGGCCGCGCCAATTTTCGGAAAAAGCCCGGCCAACTTTTCCATCACACTCGGATCTTGATTCTCCGCCGCCGAAATCAAACGGCTCAGAGTACGCAATTCTCCCGAGTCGAGCACTGTCATTTCTTCCCCCGCTTTTTCACAAACTCGATCGCTTCCTCTTTATTGCGAATGGTCCCCTCCAAAACCCCGTCTTCCACCTCTCTTAAGATTTCAGTAAACTCAGGGCCCGGTTTAAACCCCATCTGAATCAAGTCCCCTCCGCCAATTACGCGAGATGGAGGTGGCGGCTCTTTGGAAAACTCCTCTAACTTTTTCTTGCAGAATTCATGCGCGTCCAAATTTTTATGGCTCGCCAGGCAATCCAGACGGTGAAGCTCCATATGAAGATCGAATCTATCCAGGCTAAAAAATCGTTTCAGAGTCGAGGTCTTCATCTGAAAAGCATCCTTGAAGCGAAGGTGATGCGCCACAAGCTCTCGAATAAGATGCGTCTGCTCATTAGAGAAGGCTAATCGACGACAAATCACTTCAGATTTTTCCGCCCCAAGCGTGTCATGCCCATGGAAGCGAATTCGATCCACCGCTCTCTCGAACGTGTCAGGCTTCGCAATATCGTGGAGAAGACACCCCATCGCAAGTTCTAGGGGAGCATTCTTCAATCCATCGAGAAGTAGCATCGTGTGAATAAAGACATCCCCTTCGGGGTGATATTCCATTGGCTGTTCCACACCCTTCATCTTTTCCGCTTCAGGGAGAAACTCCTTCAACAATCCCAACTCGTCGAGCTTGCGTACACCCCATGCAGGTTCTGAAGACGTAAGAATTTTGGAAAACTCATCTCGAATCCTCTCCGCACTCACCTTTCCGATTTTTGGAGCATGTTTTCGAATCGACACCACGGTTTCCGGGGCAATCTCGAATCCGAGCTGCACGGCAAATCGCACCGCTCTCAAAAGCCGTAGGTGATCTTCTAGAAATCTTTGATCCGGGTTGCCTATTGTCCGTAGAATTTTTTTCTTGAGATCCGCCTCGCCATTTACAAAATCTAAAACTTTCTTCGTCTTGATATCGTAATAGAGACCGTTCACCGTAAAATCCCGACGGAGCGCATCTTCCTTCACGCCAGAAAACTCAACCCGTGTCGGGTGGCGACCATCTTGATAGCCGCCCTCTGTACGAAAAGTAGCGACCTCGAAGTGGTTACCGTCCTCGACTACGAGAATGACCCCGAACTGGACCCCTACCGGCACGGTCCGCGGAAAGAGTTGCCTTACTTGTTCGGGGCGCGCCGAAGTAGCGATATCGAAATCTCTGGGAACGACTCCACGGAGCTGGTCGCGCACACAACCGCCCGCAAAATAAGCCTCAAAACCATTCTGATGAAGCGTTTGGACGATTTGAGTGGCGATCTGTTCTTTGGAGCTCACGTGAAAGAACTGATATCAGATTGCAAATCTGCCCACAATGAGAGGCCAGCTCAGAAAAAACGTCTTAAGCGGCGGAGCAAAATTGGCTCGTATCATCGTGCCGACCGAAATATCTTTATCCACGAGATAGTCCATCCCCAACCCCATCAGAACATGTATTCCGACGGAGGAGCCAAACAGCGAAGACGCCATCGCAAGGCCCAAGCCCCCTTCGACGGATGGCTTTACCTGCGGGTGCTTACCAATCAAGAGACGACCCGTGGCGGTCGCGGTAAAAAGCACCCCACCCTCTCCGAGGCCCGCTTGGATCAGGGGACCAACAAAAAGATTGGGTCGTTGCACATATTCCAATTGAGGAGAAATCAAAAAAAGCGTGGGACTTACAGTGAGTCCAATTCCCCCAGATGCGATCCAGTTACCCTTACTGCCAAAGCCCTGAGCTCGGCCGGCTACAGTCAATAATAATGCGATAACAAGTAGATTTCTCATACAAAGAAAGTATCTCGGCTCACTACCTCACGGCAAGATAGCCGTTAATCACGAATTGAACAGCCATGGCGCAGAGAAGCAGCCCCATGATTCTCGTTACGACGTTCAACCCTGTCACACCGACGCACGCGAGAATCTTCGCCGCTCGTCGGAGCACCAGGTACGTAATTCCCAGCGTCATCACTATCGCAAAAAGAATGACGACATAATCCGCCGCAGACCCTGTCTCCGCCCCGAGAACCACAACAGTAGCAATAGAGGCCGGCCCCGAGAGCATTGGAATGGCGAGCGGGATAATAGAGATGTCTTCCTTTTCGGCGCCCTCACTCTCTTCTTTTGGAGAAAGCTTTTCCCCCACCGGCAACACCTTCAACATTTCAAAACCGATCACAAGTAATACGAGCCCGCCGGTAATCTGCAACGCCGGAATTGAGATTCCAAAAAATCCCAAAATATAATTTCCGATCAAGGTGAAGATCGTCAGAACAATTCCCGCAGCGACGCAAGCCTTCAAAAGCATGTGCTGCCTTCGCTCTTCGCTGTCTCTCGCCGTCATCGAGATGAATATCGGGATGTACCCGAATGGATCCACGATCGCAAAGACCACTCCGAACGTGGAGAGCCAAAAACTGACGGGCGGCATTTCAAAATCCATAATTTCTCCCGACCTACTCCGGCTGCATCCAAATATTAGGTGAGTAACTAATCGACTCAAAATGTTTTGCTATTGGGGATACCTGCGCCCAGGGCTTCACGAAAAAGTGTTTCACCCCTTTTTTTCGGATAGCACTATAGACGAAAATTCCCATGTTATCTTTCATCATGGGTCGATCTTGAATTTCTACAAGACGATACTGATTTGCCTCGAGCTCCTCCGTAAGGCGAAGCTCGGCGGGAAAGCTTGCAGCCCGAAAGCTCTTTGCCGGCCTTCGAAGTAAAATATCGTCGATTTCCGGTGCGGAAAACTCCTTCACCAGCCATTCTCGAAACTTTTCATCCGATAGACGGTGATGCACATCGAAGGTCACCACCGGTTTTTTTGAAAGCTTCTTCGTCTTCGCCTGAAGACACGACTTAATCTCCTCCTCCAATCCCACGATCTTGGGGTGGAGATAGACCTGCGCGTACATCTGAAAGAGCGAGAAAATAAAATCGTCGAGCACATGCTGATTTTTCAAATTCGAGATGAGGCAGACTCCTCTAGGTTGCACATCCGAAGCGGAAGGGTGAT
>JAHFAF010000140.1:6239-10427 GCA_023250715.1 Pseudobdellovibrionaceae bacterium
CATGGAATTACTTTACTGACGATACGACGCCACTCAATCCCTCCAATCGACACGCCACAATTTCGACCGTCCCGCTGAATATAATCGATGCGATCGACATCGAACGGACCCGAGATGATGGGCCTAAGAAGTGTGTGAAATTCCACTCCGCCCCGAACCCTCGAAACCGCGAGCCCTTCGCGCAATTCCTTTTCCACCGGCTCTCGCCATTTACCTGTGGTGAGTTTCTTATTCACGAGACAGGCAACCGGAAGAATCATTTCCGGAGCCGAGTCTTTCAAAATATGGGCGATATAGACCAGAGAAACATCTTCATGCCAGTAACGATCCAAATCTTTGAAATAGCTTCGCAGAACCCCGCGCAACTTCTCCGTTCGGTCTGAAAAATCCTGCTCTATCTCTAACTGCTCGAAGCTATGGCTCCACGGCCCGTGACCGATGTCATGAAGAAGCCCGCCGAGCCCAGCCACCTGCCGCCAGAATCTGAGAGAGTGCGTGTCCTCGGCCACTTCCTTCACGCATTGGAAGGTCCTATCCGGAAAAAGATCAGTCTCCCCTGATCGAATTTGCTCCTGGAAAGGAGTGTCAGTCCATGCTCGAAGGAGTTGATGGAAGTAGCGGCCCGCTAAATAAGCCGCGCCCAGTGAATGTTGAAAACGGGAGTGGTTCGCACAGGGAAAGACGTACTCGGCCAACCCCAACTGCTTGATATATCTCAACCTCTGGAACGAGGGGTGATCAATAACGTCGCGAACTACCCCATCGAATACCATGTCCCCGTGGATTTCATCGCGGATGACGAGAGACTTACTGGAGATCATTTTCGTTCGTTACCAATTGCTGAGTCGGCTCTTGACCCTCGGCATTATGCACGACACAAGAGAGAATCAATAGGAACAAAGAGAAAAGTACCAGAAGGAGTTTGCCGTACATTTCTGACTCCGATATTTACAAAAAGAAGAACGAGAATTCTTAGGGGTCGCATTGGATTCGTCAACCCACACCCGGCCAACCCCCTGTTTTTCGGGCAAAATTCGCTCCTTTCCCGTTGACTTCCCCCTACCCAACCGTTATAGACGCTTAGTTTAATAAATTGAGGTAATTAGATGCCCACAATCAATCAGCTGGTCCGAGATGGCCGTTCGCGTGTTCGCCGCAAGAATAAGGCGCCCGCGCTCACCGCCTGCCCTCAACGACGCGGGGTATGTATCCGCGTTTACACGACAACCCCGAAGAAGCCGAACTCAGCACTTCGAAAAGTAGCACGCGTTCGATTGACGAACGGATATGAGGTTACCTCCTACATTCCAGGCGAAGGGCACAATCTTCAGGAACACTCCGTGGTCTTGATTCGCGGAGGCCGCGTGAAAGACCTTCCTGGCGTCCGCTATCACATCGTCCGCGGATCGCTCGACACAACGGGCGTCGAGAAACGTAAACAGAGCCGTTCCAAATACGGCGCGAAAGTGAGTAAGTAACCAATGCCCAGAAGAGGAAATATCGTCCACCGCGAAGTCGTCGCGGAATCCAAATATAGCGAGAAACTCGTTACGAAGTTTATTCATTCCATCATGAGCGATGGAAAAAAGAGCACCGCTGAAAAGATTGTCTACGGTGCTTTTGAGATCATCCACCAGAAGACAAAGGATGATCCGATGAAAGTTTTCAAGAAGGCGCTCTCCAACGTCCGACCGGCGATTGAAGTAAAATCCCGTCGGGTGGGCGGCTCTACCTATCAAGTTCCCGTAGAGGTCCGTCCCGAGCGGCGTAATGCGCTGGCCTTCCGATGGATTTCTATCTACGCCCACGCACGCAAGGGCGGCTCCATGACGGATAAATTGGCCGCCGAAATGTTTGACGCCGCTGAGAATCGCGGTGAGTCCGTAAAAAAACGAGAGGACGTACACCGTATGGCCGAGGCGAATAAAGCCTTCGCCCATTACCGTTGGTAAAACACCATGGCAGATCCGCACATCACAGACCTAACCAAGCTTCGCAATATTGGAATTGTTGCACATATCGATGCAGGCAAAACCACATGCACTGAACGCATTCTTTTCTACACCGGCGTAATTCATAAAATTGGTGAAGTACACGACGGTGACACGACCATGGATCACATGGTGCAAGAGCGTGAGCGCGGGATCACGATCACCTCCGCCGCCACCACCTGTTTTTGGAAGGATTGCCGGATCAACATCATCGATACCCCCGGACACGTGGACTTCACTATTGAGGTTGAGCGAAGCCTCCGGGTGTTAGACGGCGCCTGTGTATTATTTGACGCCGTTGCCGGCGTCCAACCCCAATCGGAAACGGTATGGCGGCAGGCAAACCGATACGGTGTCCCCCGAATTTGTTTTCTCAACAAAATGGATCGAGTCGGCGCTAACTACGAAAAATCAGTCCAGTCTATCATCGAGAAACTCGATGGCCGGCCCATCATGTTCAACTATCCGATTGGCGCCGAGGAAGGCTTCTTAGGGGTAGTGGACCTCATTGAAATGAAGGCCTTGATCTGGGACGTAGACGCCCAAAAAGGGGACGCCTACCGAACTGCGGAAGTTCCTGCCGATCTCAAGGAAAAGTGCGCCGTACTTAGAGAGAAACTCATTGATGCCGTGGCCGAAGAAGACGAGGCACTCTTGACCAAGTTCCTCGACGGCGGGGCAGGAGACAACATCACAGCGGATGA
Organism: Pseudobdellovibrionaceae bacterium; assembly: GCA_023250715.1. Lineage (GTDB taxonomy): Bacteria > Bdellovibrionota > FAC87 > UBA2466 > UBA2466 > JAHFAF01. Next base: position 8,935 of record JAHFAF010000140.1, read on the forward strand.
AATCCGTGCAGCCGCTCGAAAAGCCACCATCGCGAATAAGATTGTTCCCTGTTTTGCTGGCTCGGCCTTTAAGAATAAAGGCGTGCAGCCCCTTCTCGACGCGGTACTCGCGTACCTGCCATCCCCGTTGGACAAGCCCGGGATCAAGGGTACGAACCCTGCCAACGCGGAAGAGAAAATGGAGCGCCACGCGGACGAAAACGAACCATTCAGCGCCTTGGCGTTCAAGATCGTGACCGACCCCTATGTGGGACAGCTCACCTTCTTCCGAGTGTACGCTGGAAAGCTCGAGTCAGGTTCCTACGTGCTCAATAGTCGTCAGGGTAAGAAAGAGCGCATTGGTCGTTTGCTGCAAATGCACGCAAATAAACAAAACGACATCAAGAGCGTAAAAGCAGGCGATATCGCAGCGGCCGTGGGACTGAAATTCTCCCGCACCGGGGACACCCTTTGCGACGAGGACCACCCCATCGCTCTCGAATCGATGCATTTCCCGGAGCCGGTAATCTCCATTGCAATCGAGCCGAAATCCAAGGTCGATCAGGAAAAACTTTCTTTTTCCCTTCAGAAGCTAGCCATCGAAGATCCAAGCTTCCGATTGCGCGTCGATCAAGAGACGAACCAAACGATCATCGCCGGCATGGGAGAGCTTCATTTAGAAATTATCGTCGATAGATTGCTCCGCGAGTTCAAGGTCGAAGCGAACGTCGGTAAGCCGCAAGTCGCTTACCGCGAAACGATCACGAAGAAGGTCGAGCAAGAAGGCAAATACATCAAACAGACGGGTGGTCGCGGTCAATACGGCCATGTTTGGTTGACGCTCGAGCCCCTTGCCCCCGGCGGCGGTTTCACGTTCGAGAACAACGTTGTCGGCGGTACCATTCCTCGCGAATTCATTCCCGCGGTGGAAAAGGGAATCAAGGAAGCCTTGGAGAACGGGATTCAGGCGGGTTATCCCGTGGTGGATATCAAAGTCGGTCTCTTCGACGGCTCTTACCATGACGTAGACTCATCCGAAATTGCGTTTAAGATTGCTGCGTCAATGGCATTCAAAGATGGCTGTAAGAAAGCCGGCGCCCAAATCCTCGAGCCCATCATGAAAACTGAGGTCATCGTTCCGGAGCTAAACATGGGCGACGTCATCGGCGATCTGAACTCCCGCCGAGGCAAGATTATGCAAATGGAACCGCAGGGTTCAGTCCAAGTGATCCAGGCACAAGTCCCCTTGGCAGAGATGTTTGGATATGCTACTCAAGTGCGTTCACTTAGCCAGGGGCGAGCAACTTATACCATGGAGTTTAGTCACTACGAGCCGGTACCAACCAACATTGCGAATGAAATTATCGCAAAAGTCTCAGGAGGAAAGTAAGCAATGTCGAAAGCAAAATTTGAACGAACCAAGCCGCATGTGAACGTAGGCACGATTGGCCACGTAGATCACGGAAAGACGACGCTTACCTCCGCCATGACGACAGTTCTTGCGAAGAAGGGTT
>JAHFAF010000141.1 GCA_023250715.1 Pseudobdellovibrionaceae bacterium
ACAACAAGAGCTGATGACGGCAGAGGAGGTAGTAGGAAAGGTGGCGTTATTCGGTGGCGTCGCACTTATTCTCTCTGTCATCTATTCACTCTTGGTCAGCTGGGTCGGTGCTCAGCCGGGCCTTTTCTTTTTCAATACACTCATTGCTTCCTTTGTGATCATCGTGCTCTTTGATCCGATTCGTACATTGACCTCGGAACTGACCAGAAAGATATTTCTTCACCGTAATACAATGCTGGAGGGCGAGCTCGAGCGCCTCTCACGCGATCTCATGGGTAGTCTGGACCCGGCAAGGATAGCAGAGTCCATTTCAACTGCACTGGAACGGGCTTTGGGAGTGCAGAACACGGCACTTTTCCTTCTGGATCGTGAAGGCCTAAGTTTTGTGCAAGTAGGAGGGGCGAGGAAAATTCCGGCCAGTAACTCTCTCATCGAATATTTGGCCCGCCGGCGCGGGCGTCCGCTTGTCATGGAAACGATCGAAAATGATCGGGATGCTTTCCGAACCATCTCTTCTCGCAATTTCTACCAGTCTTGTCTCGAGACAATGCGTGGGATGGGCAGTGACTTTATCGTGCCGTTTGATCAAGAAGCGAAGCTCCTTGGCTTTTTTGCCGCCACCACCGGTGAACGAGTGGTGTTAAGCAACGAGCAACTTAGGCTCTTCATTCCAGTGGCCCGTCAAATAGCCTTGGTCCTGAAGAACACGCAAACTTTTGCTCAATTGCGAGACGAAGATAGGCTTGCCACCGTCGGCCAGATGGCGGCCGGCATGGCTCATGAGATAAAAAACCCCTTGGGTGCCATTAAGGGTGCAGCGGAGCTTTTAAAAGAGACGTTAAAGGCGCCTGAAAATAAGGGCGAAGAATTTTTACAAATAATCTTGGACGAGAGTCGACGATTATCTGATGTCCTTACGGACTTTTTGAGCTATGCCCGCCCTCGTCGGGAGATGGTCGAAGCCAATTGCGATCCTCTTCGGGTGATCGAGCATACGGCGGCACTCATTCCCCGGGAAGCGAATGTACGGTTTAGCGTTCTGTGCGAAAATAGGGCGATTCGCGCTGAGATTGATCCCGAAATCTTAAAGCAAGTCTTATTGAATCTTTTTTTGAATGCCGTGCATGCGATGGAAGGCTACTCGGAAATTCCCAAGCTCACCGTCAGTGTCCGCGAAGTAAAGCCTCTGCGCCTTTTGCCCTTCGTGGATCTAGCGGTACAGAGTGGGTTTCTTGAAATTGAAGTGGCGGACAATGGGGCGGGAGTGAGTCCTGAGGATCTTCAAAGAATATTTTTGCCTTTTTTCACCACGAAATCCAAGGGCACAGGGCTGGGTCTTGCCATTTGCCAAAGACTCATTGAAGGGATGGGCGGCACCATTCAGGCGAAAACTAATCCGCCGCAGGGAACGGTGTTTACGATTCACTTGCCGTTAAAGCGAGAGCCGAAGACGATGGGAGGTCAGATATGGGCGCACACGTCTTAATCGTTGAGGATGAAGCTAATATTCGAAAGATTTTGAGCACGATGCTTCAGGCCGAAGGTTATGAAACATCAGAGAGCGAAAATCTGTCGGGAGCGAAGGAACAGTTGCGAGCGCGATCGCCCGATGTGATCTTGAGTGATTTGCGCCTAGGCCGTGAGGATGGCATTTTTCTTTTGAAATGGCTCCGAGATGAAGGCATTGCTACTCCCTTCATTATTCTTACCGCTCATGGCACCGTAGACTCTGCGGTCGATGCGATGAAGCAAGGAGCTTTTGATTATTTGAGTAAACCTTTTGATCGCACGGAGCTTGTGCGGGTTTTGAAAAAAGCGGTTCTCACCGGGCAGTACCAAAACCATTCGGCTGTAAAAACCTGGTCGACCAATGCGTCGCAATTTCCGATGGTGGGAACCAACGAGAAGATGCAAAAGATAGGCGTTCTCATCGATAAGGTTGCCCCAACCGATTCGACTGTACTTATTACGGGAGAGAGCGGGACGGGAAAAGAGCTCATTGCCCAAGCTCTGCATGAGAGGAGCCTTCGCGTGAAGGCTCCCTTCATTAAGATAAATTGCGCTGCTATTCCTGGACCTTTGATGGAGAGTGAGCTTTTTGGCTATGAACGGGGAGCGTTCACCGGTGCTGTGAGCTCAAAGCCCGGGCGCTTCGAACTTGCCGATGGAGGGACGTTTTTTCTGGATGAAGTTGCGGAAATGAGTGTCGAAATGCAGGTGAAGTTACTGCGTGTTTTGCAAGATAAGAGTTTCGAGCGAGTGGGCGGCATTCGGACCTTAACCGTAGATGTGAGGTTAATTACAGCGACGAATAAGGACCTTGATGCGGAAGTGAAGGCGGGCAGATTCCGATCGGATCTTTTTTACCGATTAAATGTAGTGCCTATCTCTTTGCCGCCCCTACGGGAAAGAGCGGGGGATATTCCTTTGCTCGTTGCCTATTTCGTGAACAAGTTTAGCGAAAAACTGAAAAAACCCGCACCCACGGTGAGTCCGGAGACCCTCGAGCTTCTCTTGCAGTTTCCCTGGCCTGGAAATATTCGCCAGTTGGAAAACGTGATCGAGCGTTTGATCGTAATGAATGAAACGAAAGCCATTTCCCCCGATCAGTTGCCTGATGAAATTTTAGAGTTCGAAGAAGAGCGCTTCTACGCCACGCAAGGAGGCACGCTAAAGGAACAGGTGAGAGAGGCTACGCGCAGGATAGAAAAGCGCGCCATCGAGGAGGCTCTTTTAGAAACCGGGAGCAATGTCACGCAAGCCGCGAGAAAGCTCAACATTAGTCGCAAGGGACTTCAGTTAAAGATGAAGGAATTGGGATTTCGCTAAATAGGTTTCCCCGTACTCTCCGGGGGTGCAGATCCGGAAAGTACGGGGACGGTGCCGCTCTTCTCGCCAAATCATTCAGAGGGTATTGGACCTAGAGCCGGGATAATCCCGCTCGTCGTACTTTGTGGCGGCGGCTGATACGCGGTTTGAGTACCTTGCACTTGGGACACGGCTACCACCTGATTCGTGAGCTGATTCACACTAGCCCGACACTGCTCACTTAAGATTGCCGATTTATCGGCGGCGATGGCAGCTAAAATTTGATCCGGATTTTGGGACTCTATTGCCAAGTAAAGCGGAGAGTTCGGCAAGGTGCCCGCGCCTTCCGGTCTACAATTGGCCGATACATTGAAAAGTCCGTCCGCGAACGTTTGCACGATTTGCTTGCACTGGCCGGATAATTCCGGCAAGTGGGCGGTGAGACAATTCAATATTCGTCCCTGGCCAGGCGCTACTCCCTCGCAAAACTTTTTAGCGTCTTGCATGCAGGGAGTAGTCGCCCCTGCCAATTCAGAAACGAAGAAAATTATTAGCGCGATTCGGGAGCACATCTCTTTCTCCTTAAGCGGACTGTTTACCTGATGAATACATCTTGCTGGAACGCGTGCTTAGCCTACAGTGAGAAAAATGTCGGGAATAAAGGTGAACGGAAGTAGGGGGTTAGCTCGGGTTTTGATTCGCGGGTCAAGGCCGCCCGGGGAAGGGTAAATGAGCCACTTTTTACCGGAGGGTCTCTTACCTAATGGGAGGCCCTTTTATGAGGTCATTACTTGGTAGCCTGGTATTCGCTTTTTTCGTCATTTGTGGAGTCCTATTTCTTTGTGCTAGCACCGCCGAGGCAGGCACTCTTTTCGAGGGGGTGGGTGATGTGACTGCACCGCTCTTATCCCCTGCTGTGGAACCCATCCTTAGTGTGGAGGAGCAGGACGAGGAAGACGACGGGTATGACGACATCGTCATCTACACGAGTATTTTCGGACGGCAGGATAGAGGGGGCAGAAGTCGGAGTAAAAAGTGTTTTTATCAATGTAGTTGGGTCCGGGTGGGCCGCCGCCAAAGCCTCGCCTACACCTTATCTAGCTCCCAGAATTGCAACTCCTGTCCCCGATTCCCTCCCTTGGGATCGTCTTGCCGCAATGAGGGCTCTTCGATGAGTACCAGTTGCCCCGGATCAGGTTCGGGCCCTAGCCCTTTCGGAAATAACCATGGTGGTATCGGGGGCTATTAGCGTCTCATCCGATTCTCTTTTCGGATTTCCACCTCTCTAAACTTGAGAGAATTTATTGCCGATAAGAAGAGATGCTCGACCTTAAGTTTGAGCCTCGGATTCGGGGGCTTTCGTGAAGCGATTCCTTCTTCTCGCCCTTATTTTGGCGAGTTGCCACAAGGAGCAATCGGCAACGATCCATACGGTTTCTCAAATCGCCTCGGGGACTGGGGCGGGTTGTGCGATCGTTGATGGAGGAGTGCAATGCTGGGGGAATAATGCCTACGGCACTTTGGGGAACGGAAATATCATACCTTCCCCCCGCCCAGTAAAGACCATCGCCCTTACCGGGACCATCGATCACCTTACGGGGGCCAATGTTAATTTCTGTGCAACGGCCGACGGCATCTTATATTGCTGGGGCTATAATGCCACGGCAATGACGGGAACTGGGGATGTCGGCACCGATCACGATACACCCACGCCAGTGGTGGGGACCTTCACCCACATCAAGCAAGTTTCAGGCAGTTCGTCCGGTCATTATTGTTTGCTTTCGGATGAGGGAATGTATTGCTGGGGAATAAATGGGCACGGCCAGCTGGGGGATGGGACTTCTACCAACAGGGATATTCCGACAAAGGTTGTCGGTCTTGCCGAGACTCCCACACAAATCTTCGCCGGGGGGCAGCACACCTGCGCAGTAGTTTCTGGAAATGCATTTTGTTGGGGAAACAATAGCCAAGGGCAATTGGGACGGGGAACTACGGGTGGAACATCTACCACGCCCACCGTGGTCACGGGACTTTCAGGTGTTACTGCGATGAGTGGCACTTTTTATAGTAGCTGCGCTCTGACCGATGCCGGAGCAGTCAAGTGCTGGGGGAGTAATGACTATGGCGAGCTCGGAAACAATGGATCGACGGATACTTCGAGTCCAGCTGACGTCACCCGGCTCGCTTCAGGAGTGGCTCAAATCGCGGGTGGAAGATTCCACATGCTCGCCATCGCCAATGGGCAACTTTTTTCCTGGGGAGGGAACCAATACGGTCAGTTGGGGGACAATACGACGACGGATAGCCCGGTTCCGGTTGGTGTCACGGAGATTACGGGGACTGTGGATAGCGTCGATGCTCACGGCCTTTTATCCTGCGCTCTTATCTCTGGTGAAGCTTACTGTTGGGGAAGAAACTATTCCGGAGAACTAGGAAATGGAAAAACCAAACGCAATAGTTCGGTGCCGGTAAAGGTAGGGCCATGGGCAGACTAATGAAGGCGCTCTCGGCACTTTCTCAAATCCTCATCTTATCGAGTTGCGGATTTCGCGCGGCCGATACGCAAGTGGTTTCCTCGGTTGTCGCTTCAGGCGGGCAAGGCGGATGCGCGGTCGCGGCTGGAGGGAAGCTCTATTGCTGGGGATACAACGGATTCGGCCAGCTTGGGACAGGAAATGATACGGATTCCAATTCCCCCGTGCGGGCCACTTTAATCTCTGGAGAGGTCACGGCTGTGACAACGGGCTCGGCCCACACCTGTGTCATCGTCGATAGCGAGCCCTATTGTTTTGGCTTCAATGCGGATGGGGAGCTCGGGAATGGAACCACGGAAAATTCCAGTACGCCAGTTTCTCCCACGGGCCTCACGGCTCACGCGACTACGTCTATTGCGGCGAGCGCCCTTTTTACCTGCGCAGTCAACGGTGGAGCCATTTGGTGTTGGGGTGATAACTCCAACTACAACCTGGGAAATGATTCAAACGTCACTAGCTCGGTGCCGGTGAATGCCGTAGGGCTTACTTCGGGGGGCACTTCCGTTGCGGTTGGGGGGCTCCACGCCTGTGCTGTCGCGGACGGGCAGGCATTTTGTTGGGGGATCAATTTGCACGGCCAATTGGGAATCGGATCAAGCGTCTCTTTGAAGAAAACGCCCACTGCATTGCCCGAACTTTCCAGTGGCGTTACGCAAATCTCAGCCGGCGCTCACCATACCTGTGCCATCGCCAATGCTTCGCTGAAGTGTTGGGGAAGAAATACCTATGGCCAACTCGGCGATGGCAGCACCGACAATCAAATGGGTCCGGTAGCGGTGGAGGGGATGAGCTCGGGCGTGACCTCGGTCTCGTGCGGTGGGGCGCACGTGTGCGCGATTAAGGATGGGAAAGTCTATTGCTGGGGCTACAACTATGCGGGGCAGGTGGGAAATGGAACTACCACTAATTCTTCTACCCCTGTTTTGGTTCAAGGCCTTTCGACTGGAGTTGCATCGATCTCGGCGGGATCCTTCCACTCCTGCGCAGTAAGCGGGAGTGACGTTTACTGTTGGGGGCACAATGCTGAAGGGCAATTGGGGAATGCGACTACGCAACGAGCGTTGGTTCCCTCCTACGTCGTACTTCTGAACTCACTCACTGCGTACCCGCTTTTTTGGTGGTCCCACTTAAAAGGGGTCTTCTCATTTTTTGGTCTTACGTTTTAGTTGGGTCAACTAAGTTGGGTGAGGGTCTCGCGGATGGAGGCGATGGCGGAGCGTATCTCTTTCTCATTTGTGGAGACGGGAGCCACGAAAATTGTGTCGTCGCCGGCCAGGGTTCCGAGGAGTGTCCCGCGTGGCAGTCTATCCAGGTGGCGCGCCACGAGTGGGGCGGAGCCCACTGCCGTGTGAATGACTATCATTGAGCCATTGGTGCGGATATCCACGATCAAGTCGGGAAGCGAGTGGCTTACGGGCGGCTCGAACTCGGAAGGAAGGCGATAGACGGTTTGCCCCTCATTATCGATTGCCTTCACGGAACCTACTTTCCTCAAATCTCTTGAGACAGTCGATTGGGTGACGGCAAAACCAAGCTTTTCAAGTTTTTCACGGAGCTCTTCCTGTGTGGCAAGCTCTCCTTCTCTAAGAAGTTTCCTAAGAGCGTCTAGACGAGAGCGGCTGTCGCGTATGAGCATACTTTCTCTCCCGCCGGGATCATTCCTAAGAGCAACGCCTTTTGGACGTGAAGGCGGTTTTCAGACTGACGGAAGAGCACTGAGTTTGCGTGCTCGGCCATTGCATCCGTAATCTCTTTTCCTCGAACCATCGGCAAACAATGCATGACCACGGCATCATTCTGCGCGAGTGAGTAGAGGCTTTCATTTACTTGAAATCCGTTGAAGGCTTCTTCGCGTTCGCCGACCTCCGCCTCAAAGCCCATACTGGTCCATACGTCGGTATAGATCGCGTGCGTGCCCTTGACGGCGGACGCGGGGTCTTTTGCGGCGCGAATGCTGCCCCCCCAGTCCGATGCACGAGCCCGTGCTTCTCTTAAGACAAACGCATTCGGCTCGTACCCCTTCGGGCAGGCGTAGCTCAAATGAATGCCTAGTGGTGGCAATAAAAGAAGAAGGCTGTGTAAGATATTATTCCCGTCCCCCACGTAGGCGACCTTCAAGCCATCCAGACGATTGAAGGATTGTTTTAACGTCAAGAGATCGGCTAACACCTGACACGGGTGGTGCGTGTCGGACAGCCCATTAATGAGTGGAACCGAAATCTTTTGCGCCATCCGCTCGAGAATAGAATGCTCATGGGTGCGAAGCATAATGCCATGGCAATAACCGGAGAGAACTCTGCCTACATCTTCTGGCTCTTCCTTTTTTCGGTTGAAGGAAAAACTATCGATGACAGTACCTCCCAATTCCTGCATGGCGATGGTGAAGCTAATGTGCGTGCGCAACGAAGGCTTTTCAAAAAGAAGAACCAGGCTTTTCCCTAACAGGTCTTTACGTGGAATTCCTTTGAGCCTCTCCACTTTTAAGGTTTCCGCCAAATTAATGAGATCCACTAATTCGTCACGAGAGAGTTCTGTGCCCGTGAGGAGAGATCTTGATTTCAGTGTCATCGCGAGCCTCGCAGTCTGCAAAGCGTTCCGATTCCCTGCTCGGTAAAAAGTTCTTGAATCAAAGCATGGGGGTGTTTAGCGGAAAGAACGTGGAGGGAGGAAACTCCATTTTTTAATGCCTCCAAAATAGTCCGCGTTTTTGCAAGCATGCCGCCCTTCACGACTCCATTGGAAATGAGCCCCTCCAGCTCGCAGGCGTCGAGCTCGTTCAGCAACTTTCCCTCGAGATCGAGAATTCCTTCCTGATCCGTGAGAAAGAGAACTTTTTTCACGTTTAGGGCTTGAGCGATTCGGCTTGCCGCCCAATCCGCATTCACGTTGAAAGGATTTCCTTCCGCATCGGTGCCGATAGGGGCGATGACAGGAATGGACGAGGCCATAATAGAATGAATAATCGAAGTATTTACCTTCTCGATGACGCCGACCTGGCCCAATTGAGGGCTCGCGGGACGGCAAAGCAGAGTGGAAGCGTCGCTTCCGGAGATTCCGACGGCAGGAATTCCGCACGCATTCAAAGTGCGCACGATTTTTCGGTTCACCACTCCGCACAGGACCATCTCGACCACTTCCATGATCTCAGGCGTGGTTACGCGCTGACCTTCGATGAACTCCCACCCTATTCCGCGCGCAGCTAGTTCTTTGTTGATCATCGGACCGCCGCCGTGAACAAGGACGACCGAAAGTCCTACCGATCGCATGAGGGCTAGATCCTCGCAAAGCCGTTCGAGGTCCTCGGTCGAGGTGAGTGCGGCACCTCCGAGCTTGATCAGCACCGTTTGGCCTGAAAAACGTTTGACGTAACTTAGGGTAGCCAGAATGTCATTCGTTGGGCTCATGTCGAGTACTCCGCATTGATATCGACGTATTTCTTGGAAAGATCGCAACCCCACGCAGTTGCCGTCGCAAGTCCCGATGCGAGATCGATTTGCACGCGCACGGTGTCTTTCTTTAGTTTTTCACGCACCTTCTCTCGATCGAAAACAACGGGTTTACCATCGGCGAATACTTTTGTGCCTTGGATTTTGAGCGTCAGTTTCTCGAGGCATGGCAAAGGCACCTGCTCGGCTCCGAGGCGAGCAAGAATGCGTCCCCAGTTCGGATCCTCTCCGTGGATCGCCGTCTTGATAAGAGGGCTCAGTGTGATACTTCTTGCCGCTCGTCGCGCAAGGAGCTTCTCCGGCGCGTTTTCGACTAATACCTCAATGAGCTTCGTTGCCCCCTCGCCATCGCGGGCGATGGATTTTGCGAGGTGTTGGGCCACATCGAGAAGTGCGGATTGAAAAAGAGCGCGGTCGCTCTCCGCCTTCAAATTTACTCCGCTTGCGCCATTCGCAAGAAGAAAAACGCTGTCATTCGTCGAGGTATCGCCGTCGACGCTAATCATGTTGAAGCTTTCATCAACGCTAAATTGCAAAAGGCTTTGGGCTTCCTCTGGAGAAAGCGCAACATCCGTGAGCAGGTACCCCAGCATCGTCGCCATGTTCGGATGGATCATCCCCGATCCCTTACAGATGCCTGTGATTCGCACTGTTCCTTGGGAAAGCCTCACCGTGGTGGATACCGATTTCGGAATGAGATCGGTGGTAAGGATGGCCAAGGCAAAAGCTTCTGCGGATTCCGTGGCGCGTGCGATGAGCTCCGGCACACTTGCCGTAATTTTCTCGATATCCAGATGCTGTCCGATCACTCCGGTGGAAGCGGTGAGGACTTCCTTGACCGAGCAGCCCAAGCCACTCGCGACGGCTTGGGCCATGAGGAAGTTTTTTTCTACGCCCTCATCCCCGGTCGCAGCATTCGCTTGCCCGCTATTGGTGATGAGCGCTCGCACTTCTTTCGATGGTAAAACGGATCGGCAATAAAGCACCGGGGCCGCCGCGCAAAGATTTTGCGTGTACACGCCCGCTGCCGTAGCTGGAACAGAACTCAAAATAAGCCCGACATCGGGACGGTAGCGACGGACTCCGCAATTCACCCCGCTGGTGAGAAAACCCTTGGGTAACGGAGTGCGATTCAATCCTGGTCCTAAGGTCATAGGACTGCCTCCAGGTTTTCCAATCCCCGCTGCAAGGGGAGATCGAATAGGCGATTGAAATTCTCAATGGCCTGGCTTGCAGCACCCTTTAAAAGATTATCGAGAAGCGAAAAGAGAAAAAGGCGTTGTCCGTCGAGCTGGTAGTGCACCCGCGTGAGAGGAGACCCGACAACGCGTTTTAGCGAAAGCCTCGCTTGATTCGCCCGGCTGTCCGTCGAATCCAAAGCACCCCACTCGATGAGCGGATAATCGGAGTAGTCTCTTGCGAAGGCGGCATTGATCTCTCCCAGGGTAACTCCGGGAGCTGTTTTAGCGTAAATGGACGACAAAATTCCTCGTCGGATATTGAGAAGGTGGGGAGTGAAGGTGATTTCAACCGGCTTTCCTCCGCCAAATTTCTTTAAACTCTGTTGAATTTCTGGCAGGTGCTGATGCCGAGAAATCCGGTAG
>JAHFAF010000010.1 GCA_023250715.1 Pseudobdellovibrionaceae bacterium
AATGCGGCCTCTTCCTCGTAGGTCCCTGTATTTCTCGGGTGGGGGCGCAGAATTACATTAGCGCTAGCAAGCGCCGGCGAGCTGTTATCTCGAAGGGCGCCAAGCCACTTGGTCACGAAGCGCCCCTCTTTCGGCGCACATAAAGAGGAGGAGCCAAGATAGAGAATCGTCTTTCGGTTAGGCTCGAGCCCGAGGCTTCGAAGGAATGACTCCCTTCCCAAGGAAGGCCGTAGCCGCTCGAACTCCTCAAAGCGGTACGCACCCACTGCTAGCACCTTTTCAGGTGGCATTCCATGGATCCGAACTGCTTCGTCAACCTGGACATCATTCCAAACGATCATCTGGTCCGGATGGCGAAGCAACGCCCCTTTCGTCGTCAAGTTGTCCCAGCTGAAAACTGGGTAGCAGATCGGAATGCCCAAAGCGTGTGCGCAGCGGAGATAGTCGTACTGATGGACGTGCGCCGAAAAGACGAGTGGAGTTACCAGTATCACGTCCGGCTTGCAGCGTTTTATCTCCCGCAAAATATGGGAGGGAAGAGGGACCGAATTATCCAGCTCCTTTAGAAAAGCATCGAGCCGCTGAAGGGACTTTGGATTCCTCTTCTTCAAGATGGGTGCCACAAGCGGATCCACCAAATGCTCCAAGCGCTCCTGCAAGAAAGTATGGTGATCGAAACGGGAATCCAGAAAGAAAATCTGGTTCCGTGTCCAGCGAAGGGTATTCGCAATCTTGAGCCAATCTCCCCGCTCTTCAAAATCAAAATCCAAGGAATCTTTCTTCTTTTTCAAGCCCGAAGACTCGTTGGCCATTACAGTCTCGTGCCCTCGTGAGCGCAGCTCTGCTAACACATCGGTAAAATGACGAAGGTGACTGGGCTCAGCGAAAAAGAGAATTTTCAAGCGGTATACCCCATCCTCGCAAGGAGGAAAATCCGGCGGCCATCCTGCTCCCCCAACTCCTGGAGAAACCGCTGGTTCCCATTTTTGGGCCGCCTGCGCCTTATCTCCCTTTCTCCGAAAAACATCCCTTCTCCTAACGGCTTTGCTCAAGAATAAACGCCCGCGCCGAGTGAATTCCTGAACGCGACACCGAGTTTCTTTCAATAAACTCGTTCAAAACGGACAGAGGATACTCCTGCTCTACCACCCTGCCCACTAGAGATTTCCATTCTCCAAGCAAAAGAGGCAAGGGCTCATACCGGGAGAGAGGGAGACCTTCACCCGCAACCACCCCCACCGGTACGCCGCTCAAGGAAGCATCAACCGCGATCGTCGAAGGCGTTGTGATCACAAGAGATGCACCATGGATCAGGTCCAGAGCCCGGGGACAGCCTGGATCACGGGGGTCCAGGATCTCCAACCGGGACTTCCTTACCCAATCTTCCTTTCGTAGGGCGCTCGACCAATTTCCGGCAGAATGGGGCTTCAAACTCACTTCATAATCCTGAAAGCCCTCCAAGATCTCTTTCAGGTGTTCTACAAATGCGGTCCGATATGCCGAGGAATACCTTCCCCAATGCAGATTCTCAAAGACACAGATCCTCCTCACCGGCGGAAGGATGGATCTCGGAATGTCTCGCAGGATACCCACAGGCTGAATTTTCTTTCGGGTGCAATTGGGAAGTCTCGGATCAAACATTTCCGGAGTCCCCCAAGTTAGGACGAAGTCGGAAGCGAATCGAACCCGCTCTAAGGGATACTCCTCGTCGGAATAATTGAGGCCGATATTTTCTAATCCGTGCTGGAGAGTGAAGGTAGGAATCCGCAGCGCTCGCGCCACCCGAATAAATCTGTAGCCATGCCGATGGGCTTTGACGTTGCAATCGCAGGCTGTGACAACCGCTCGAGATTTGAGAAGGATCCGGACCCAGCTCAAGGGATTACGCTGATTTACCCGCGACCTAACGAGTTTTTCCGAGTCAAGGCTACGACAGATCTGAGGATACGCACGCTCAAGAGATTGCGTAACAACCGCCTGTACCGGTACCCCCTCTTCCACAAAAGATCGCATGAGAGGAATGAGAAGTTCCCCGTCCTGGATCAAATGAAAGTAAAAGAGAATAGGTTGGGAGGACACTTCGAACCGAACCTAACTATCTCCCATTGTGAAATCAAGGGGCAAGACCGAACCAGGCTAACTGGCTAGAAGGCTTCTGTCTTTGCAATAGTTGAGGGTTCTGCGGGCCTCGTTAATGACATTTTGAGAAGAGAGATTGCGTCTTTGTGCCGACCTATCCGTCGGTACCCCTCGGCGAAAATCTCCCAGTCCGGACTGGCAACTTTCATCAAGAATTTGTCCCGCACCTCGTCCGCTACCTTAGCTACTGTGGCCCAGTCTCCCTTTTGGCGGGCGAGGCTCGCCCGTTCAAAGTACCAACAGAAATTCTGAGAAGGGGGAGGCCCCCCGGGAATCAATTGCTCATAGGATAGGATCTGGGCGCCATTTAAGACGCTATTCTCATCAATTCGGTCTTGGATAAGAACAAAACCCTTCCCTCCCGGGAATTCTTCTGGACGACTTTTCTCAAGTAGCCTCAAACAACGTCCAGGCGCCGGCATGGTCACTACAACGACCGGCTTATTCAATTTCAGGAACGCTTGGAAATTTTCTGTCTCGTTGAAAGCGGTAATCGTAGAGTCCGGAAGGTTCGACAAAAGCATAAGGCCAAGACCCATCTGACCTCCGTCGTCAAACGCTGCTAAGTTTCGAAGGCGAAAAAGCTCATCAGTCAGAACCGCAACTTCCGTTCCGTTTTTCAAAACGGGCACGCGCCAGCTGAATTCCCTCCAAAGCTCCTTTTGGTTATCCCAGCTTTCCTTCCACACTTGATGATTGATCAGATGAAAGCAAGCGGCGAGCCCAGCCAAAAGGGCCACGGCAGGCGCTCGGATAGAACGCAGGATCGGCAGAGAAAAAAACCCGGCAAGGAAAAGACCAACACCGGGAAGGGCTCCTAAGACATATCGCTCACTCCCGCGGAGATAATGAATTTGAATCATTCCGGGGGTCACCAAATGCGGGACATGACTGAGAACGACAATTCCCAATCCACTCACCATGGCAATGAGTGGCAGGGACGAGTCTTTCCGCTTTTCGGATCGAGAATAGAGGCGCGTGACAAAATAGACTCCGGCGGAAAAGAGGAGGGAAAGAAAAGCCACGCGATCCAACAGGCCTCTTGGATTCCATAAGACGAGGACCTTATTGAGAGGCTTCGTCCAGGAGCTCACCAGTGTCTTCACCGTCTCGCTCCAAAGCGCGAGAAAAAATCGGAGAAGATAGCCTACAAAGTCCTCGCGAATCACCTCAAGAGTCTTGGAGAGTTGGTACGGCCCTCGAGACTGCTGCATTGTTGCCCGATAAACACCGGCGATTTGGAGGGCAAATAGGAAAGGGGCGCATCGAATGAGCGCGCCTCGAAGCGCCTCCTTCCAGTTACCTCTTTCTAAGCGCGCGCAGAGAATTAAAACTACGCGCACAAATTCAAATGAAAAGAAATACTCACCATCGGCAAAAAGCACGAGAAGCCCTAGAAGCAAGCTCACCCCGTATTTCACATTTCGGAGTCGCCCCCCCCTTTCCGACCAAACCGTGAGAAAGATCGAAAGCAACCACATCGTTTGCTCGGTCATATGGGCCGAATAGGTGACCGTGTTGGGGCGCAAACAGTACGGGTAGAGAAGATAAAAGGCGGTTGCAATGAGAGATTCCGCGCGCCTTCCCCGCCACGACAGACTCAGCGCACCGTAAAAGAGCAACGCCCCTAAATAGACGCAGAGGAAGTTGTACAGATTCCAAGCCACAAAATTGAACTGAAAACATTGGAAGAGGCCGACCCATACCCATCTGAGCAGCGGGTAATTTGACGACAGACCATGAAAGAGCGGCCGATGACCGATCAGGAACTCCCGACCAAACCCTCCGTCGTCCCCAAAGATGCCCATCGGCTGAAAGGGGTTACCCAAAACCACGACCACAACGACGAAGAGGGCGAAGGGATAGCTCAAGGTGATGTAGTCGCGGGGTGGCGAAAGCACTCGGGAAAGTTTGTCATGCTTTTTCCTTAACGCCGAGACTTTATTTGAATAGCATTGGCCAGATGCGCGACGAGATGCACCAAAAGATAACCGAAGTGGAGCGCAATCACTGGTGGTACCGAGCCCGACGCAATATTCTCATCGATTTTCTCAAAGGGCATCTTCCCTCAGGTCGAAAGATTCTAGATCTTGGCTGCGGCACGGGTTTTCTCCTTGAAGAGCTAAATCACTGGGGAGAGGGTTGGGGAATCGAAGCAAGCCCCATCGCACGGGCGGCCTGCAAGGAATCCTCTGTGCCACGTGTTTTCGCGCCCGATGAATTCCGTCGCGGAGAACGCCAGACCTTCGACATTGTCTGCCTGTTCGATGTACTGGAGCATGTGGAAAACGAAGAGGCCTTTTTCCAGGAGTGGTCAAATTGTTTCCATTCCGAGACAAAACTCGTCGTGAGCGTACCTGCCTTTCCTCTCCTTTGGGGCAATCACGATGAGGCCAGCGGCCATTACCGTCGCTATACAAGAAAGACACTTCACAAAACTCTCGGGAAGTGCGGGTATCACGAAGTTAAAGGGACCTATTTTAATACTCTACTCTTCCCCCTCGTGCTCGGCTCTCGGACGAGTGAGCGATTCCGACGAAAAAAAATCCCGCACGGCGACTTGGATCTTCCAGGACGATGGGCCAACGAGACCTTGTATCGGATATTTTCCCTCGAATCGAAGTGGGCGGAGCGAAGCCGACTTCCTTTTGGCGTGAGCTACTTGGGTATCTTCGAAAGGATGGGGAATGAAACCGGACGAGCTTGAAAAAATTCCGTTCAACCGCCCTCTCAGACTCTACGAAAGCGAAAGGCTATTGAGGGAAGTGGCCGTCTCTGGTTCCCAGGCAGGCGGCGGCCCTTTTGGAAAACTCTGCGAAGAATTCTTGTCACGGTACTATGGCTCCCCCACACTTTTGACAAGCTCGGCAACCGCAGCGTTGGAGATGTGCGCCCTCCTTCTGAACGTTCAACCTGGGGATGAAGTCATTCTCCCTAGCTTCACATTTGTCTCCACAGCCACTTCTTTTCGGCTTCGTGGGGCAACACTCCGCTTCGCAGACGTCGACGCCTCGGGAAATATTTTGCCCTCGGAGATCTCGCGACTCCTCTCGGAGAAGACGAAGGCAGTCGTTGTCGTCCACTACGGAGGAACTTCGGCTGACATGAAAGCGATCGAGAAGACACTCTCGGGGCACACTTGTTCTCTCGTCGAGGATGCAGCCCAGGCGATCGGTGCTCGTTTCCAAGGAAGACTCCTAGGAACCTTTGGGCATCTGAGCTGTTTAAGCTTTCACGAAACCAAGAATATTGGTTGCGGCGAAGGCGGTGCCCTTTTACTCAATGATCGTTCCTTACTGGCCCGCGCGAAAATTCTCCGTGACAAGGGCACAAATCGTGAACAGCTATTAGAAGGACTCGTGGACAAATACAGCTGGGTGGACCTCGGATCGAGCTGGACCCTTTCTGAATTTAACGCCGCCTACCTTTTGCCCCAGCTCCACGCGATAAATCAGATTCAAGCCAGGCGAGAACAAATCTGGCGACTATATTGGGCAGGGCTTAACGACGAGCTGGAGCGTCTAGGCGCACGTATTCTTCGGCCGACCCCATCCCAGCAATCCAACTTTCACCTCTTCGGGATCGTCTTTGCACGGGAGGAACAGCAAAAGTCGCTCCTTCGGTTCTTGCGGGAAGTGGGGATCTCAGCGACTTTCCATTACCAGCCTTTGCATTCAAGCCCGTTCGCACAAGTCGAGCACATCCCCCCTATGGAGACGCTCCCAGGGGTCGATTGCCTGGCTACCCGTCTCGTCCGTCTGCCTCTCTTTTACGACATGACCGACGCAGAATGCGCGCGAACGACTGACGCCGTGAAAACTTGGATTTGCTCGTTAGAAAACGCTAATCACACGAGCTCACTCAATGACACACCCTGACCTCTCTCTTATTTTTCCCTGTTATAAAGAAGAGGGACACCTCATTCCCAATCTCGAGCGGGTCATTCGCCAGCTGGAGCTCTTCCGTTTCTCGGCAGAAATCATCCTTGTCGACGACAAAAGCCCGGACAATACGGCTCTTGAGATTCGGGAGTTTTTGAAACGAAGCCCACCCGTTCCGGTAACCGCACTTTTCCATGTAGAAAATCAGGGAAGGGGTGCCGCTTTTCTTACTGGGGCAAGAAACGCTCGCGGCAGAGTGGTCGGATTTTTAGATATCGATCTTGAGGTATCGCCCACCTATCTTTCGGAGTGCCTCCCACCCCTTTTCGAAAACAAAGCGGACATGGCGCTACCAAGACGCACCTTCAAAGTGACTCCCTCTAATCTCTACCGACATCTGCTATCACGCGGGTACGCCTGGCTCGCGCAGCACGCCTTGGGGATTCCCAAGGAACTGGATACCGAGGCTGGCTTCAA
The DNA here is from genome assembly GCA_023250715.1 of Pseudobdellovibrionaceae bacterium. Classification (GTDB taxonomy): domain Bacteria; phylum Bdellovibrionota; class FAC87; order UBA2466; family UBA2466; genus JAHFAF01. The sequence goes on from JAHFAF010000010.1 coordinate 6,498, forward strand.
ATTTTTCCGACGTCAGGCACTTGAGCCTTATCTCGATCGTTTCGAAAACTTCGGGTGGTTTTGGGACACGGAGGTGGTGTGCCGCTTTCTCGAGGATCATTTAAGGATCCATTCGTTCCCATGCCTATTTGTTCGTGATCCAAGAAAGAAATCTACCGTCAGACCCCTGAGAGACTCATTAGAATATGCGCAGCGGCTCTGGAGCTATCGCCGCCAGCGGATCTTGTTCTCGAGAGCTCTCTTAGCCACCATTATTCCAGCGACTTAACGTATAGGACCGAGTCACTTGACCCCCGCCCGGAGGCCTATCTATAAACATCTCAGGAGATATCTTGAATACATCCCCCAGCAAAATGCTACTTATTGCGGGCCCCTGTGTGATCGAGGACGAAGGGCTCACCCTAGAAATAGCTGCGGAATTGAAGCGCCAATTGCAGGATCTTCCGGTCGACTTTTACTTTAAAGCGTCCTTCGACAAAGCAAACCGATCCTCTATCGAAGGTTTTCGCGGGCCCGGACTGACTGGGGGGCTAAGGACGCTGACTAAAGTCAGGTCCACCCTCGATCTGAAGGTCCTCACCGATGTGCACGAAACCCATCAAGTCGTTCCCGTTGCTGAGGTGGTCGACTTTCTTCAGATTCCCGCGTTCCTCTGTCGGCAAACCGACTTGATTTTGGAAACGGCACGGGCTGCTTTGCGAATGAAACGCCGCTTGAATATCAAGAAAGGACAGTTTCTCGCGCCATGGGATACTAAAAACATCATTCAGAAGGTGGGCGATGTAGTGGTGAAGGAGAAGGCCCTCCCACCAAAGGATTGGTTTTGTCTCACTGAGCGCGGAGTCTCTTTTGGTTACAACACGTTGGTAGTAGATATGACGACCTTTCAAACCATTCACGGATTTGGCGTGCCTGTTGTTTTCGACGCCACCCATTCCGTTCAGGCGCCGGGGGCCGGCCCCGGCGGAATGAGCACGGGAGGAAAACGGGAGAACATTGAAGTCCTTGCCCGCGCCGCAATTGCCTCCGGCGCGGATGGTATTTTCATGGAGTGCCACCCGAACCCCGCGATCGCAAAAAGCGATGGCCCCAATGCCTTCTATCTCGACAAGATCAAGCCGTTCATCGAGCAATTGCTACAGATCCGCGCCACTGTTTCGTCCCTTCCCAAGCTACTGCCCGAAGCGCTATTAACGGAGAAGCGCCAAGGGAACTAGAGACGCAAAGGCCTCCGCAACCAAGACTTTCACATCGCACAAAAATAGAATTGAGAGGCATTTCCAAGCCCAAAGAGTGCAGCTCAGTTTAAGCTCAAGGCGCCCCGGGACATGCGAATAACGGCGTTCAAGGAAGCCCCTGCCTCAGCCTGATTGGATTTATTCGCAACCCGTCGCAGGTGAACTCCAAAGATCTCTCCCTTCCATTGAAACTCGTCCCAGCTCCGATTTTCACTAATCCAAACCATGTTTTGAGCGGGTATTCCCAAAACAGAAGGGACGAAGGATCGAAGAAAACGGGGAAACTGCGCTAGTGTTTCATCATAGGACGCCTTCTTACTTCCGCCCTGAACGAACTGAAGTATTTCGCATTTGGATTCTTTCGAAAATCGCCGATAAATTCGATATCCTGTATCCCTCGCTTTAATTCTAAGCAGCGAAGCAAGAACATTCACCCATACATAAAGAGCTCGACGAGCCACGAGTTTTCGATGAAGCCAACGGATGAGCTCTCTCCCCCTGAAAGAGCGGTCGAGCTCCGGCGTAAAATCCAGATCCGCCTTCACGACTTTTGCCAAGTCAACGAGCATACAATGCACGGAAGGAAATCTCTGGTACTTTGACACATTCAGAGGATCCCAACCCGATCCAAAAAAAGCCAAGCCCTTCTCACGCACATGAGCGAGGAGCTCGGATGCCCATTGAGGACGAAGAATGAAAAAATCCGGATCCAGAACTAGTAGAAACCGGCTTTGGATCTCCTTCATCCCTCTCATGAGACCCGCCCCATGATGATAACTTCCTGCATCGTATGGGTTAGGCGTCGCAGCCACACCTGAAATCACTTTAATTTCCCCGTTCGATTCCTCGGCCAAGCTTTCCAATTTTTCTAGTGGGACCCCGTCATTGTTCACGATCACCCACCGCGGACGGCAGGTATTCAATTCCCCAGTGAGGGAGATATTCTTAAGTAACAGGTCTTCCGACTTGTATGCGACGGTCAAGATCGTAAGCCTCGTCAGACTCTCTATCGCATCGGCCGCATGACGGCCCGCCGGCATTTCCTTTCCAAGAGGTCGGGTAAAAGCCAGGGAGAAAGAATTGCGATACGCCTCCAGCGGGTCCTCTCCTTGAATGCAAATCTCCTCGAGTTGAGTGACCGCTTCTGCAATGCCCTTGGAAAGGTAAAGCGTTCTTGCGGTTACTAGCTCCTGGAAATGTTGGGCCTGCGTCTGGGTTATTCCAAATTCCGGGAGAACCAAGGAGAGACAAGGTTTTCCTATGACGATGGCGTCTATCATCCCGGTTGTATTAAGCCCAACGGTGGCTTCGCTATGGCTAACACTTTGATAAAAATCGAGCAGAGACTCATCGGTATCGGGCAATGCTCCCGCCGGTGGCCAGATTCGAAACTCAGAGCTCGCCTCCCGCTCGTATGCCGCGAAATTAGAGGGATGAGGGCGAGCCAATATTTGAGTTTCCTGTATTTTACGGTGGGAACTCTCCTTGAGCGCCTTGGCCAGTGCTCGAACTACCCACACCTCGTTTTCGGAAATACTCGGCGCCGAGCCGAGATAAAGTAGAAAGGGTTTTTCCGGATCTAGCCCCACTTTCTTGCAGAACTCGACGCGGTCGGTGCGCGAATCGTCCACCGTCCACCATTTGTCGAAGAAAGGAGAACCTGTGATCCGAATACGATTCGGATTAATCTTATGAATGGAAACCGCTTGCTCGAAATGAATTTTATTCCAAACCAATAAGAGATCGGGCTCGACGTGAAAAAGCCCTTTCGTCGTTAGATTATCCCAGGAAAGGGTGGCCACCACCGTGGGAATCCTCAACCGCTTCGCCGCCTTTATGTATTCCGTCTCCAGCGAATAGACCATGTTCACCGGAGAGCCCACAACGAGATCGGGCCGCTCCTCACAAAGATACCTCAGAACGTTCGGATTACAGGGGCCAACGCGCTCGATCAAGCGGAAAATTTCGTCCATCCATTCCAGAGCCAAAACATTCTTCACGAACGGGAACTTAACGAAGCGCTTTAGAATGTTTGAAAGATACCCTTCCCAACGATCTCGGTAATAGCTCGACTGATCCTTTCTCCTCAGATAGCTGGCGAATGTACGCAGCTCCCGTATTTTGGCAAGCCAGTGAATCGAAGATTCCTCTGGCCGCACTACCTGCCTCTCTACGGAAAGTTTCCCCGGAAATCGATCCAATAGAGGATTTAATCCAGGGTAGCCGACAATTTTTTCAGTGGAAGAGCAAACGATCACTTTGACGGAGTGCCCCCTCTCGCAAAGGTGCTCGATGGTGGAGCTATGGTAGGAGAAATTCCTTACCGACTTTATGACAAAAAGCACGCCCATTGCGCTAAGCTCTCGCCATTAGCGTTTCCGCTAGGAAAAAATCTAATGGAGTATTGATGTCGACTGATTCTTCATCTGACATCTCAAAGGCGAAAACCGTTTTCCCGATCGTCGACCGGTACCTGCTCAAAACCCTGGGCCTGGTAATGTAGATGGAAGCGTTTTGAATAAAAACGGGCTCGAGCTGATGATAGGCCAAGGTGTGAGATTGAGAGTCCCGCTTCTGCACATAAGGCTCGGCAAACTCTCCCTTCACCTTCCACATCTTGTAAGGGTGCTCGGAACACTTTCGAATCGATCGTAAGGAATCCACCCTGGGCGCAGCCAGCATCTTCTTTACCGCCCTATCGATGGTAGAAGCTTTTCTGAAAGGGGTCGTGGGATAAAGATTCACGACGAGATCCGGAACATACCCCTCGTTTTCACTCAACCAGCCCAATGCGTGTTGGTGAAATTCTAGCTCCGTCGATCCCGAGCCCGCAAGACCCCTCGGACGAAGAAAAGGGACTTCTGCCCCATACTTTCGCGCAATCGCGGCAATTTTTTCCGAATCAGTCGAGACAATAACGCGATCTACTAGCTTTGCCTTCAAGGCAGCTTCTATGGTGTAGACGATAAGGGGCTTCCCGCCGAGAGAGCGGATATTCTTATTCTTCACCCGTTTTGATCCCGAGCGGGCGGGAATGAGGGCCAGAACTTTCGGCTTATCAGCCTTCCTTCCCATTTACCTTTTCCAACACTCGTATGCTAAGTGTCTCTCCATCCAATCGATGTGCTCTCAATGCCTCCCAAGGAGTTCCGCATACGGGGAACCCCTCCACGCCAAATTTCGTAAAGGTGAGCTTTCCGATAAGTCCCTCACGGTTCATAAAGCTAAAGAGATGATCTCCCAAGCCCCCGAACGGCGAATGATCCTCGAGCACGAAGAAATTCTCGCAATGGGCCAGCGTTTCCCTGAGCCATTCTTTATCGAAACGATTGAGCCAAGGCAGATTGACCACCTTCAGTGTTACACCCTTCGCCTTCAGCAACTCAGCGGCTGTAAGCGCCTCATTCAGCATCACCGGGCCATAGGCAAAGAGAACATTTTCTCTTCCTTCGCTCAACGCGAACCCACGCCCCACTTCGAGCCGGTAGTTCTTGGGCAAATCGATAATACGCGGAGAGGGACCGATATTCAGCCGAACCATGCAGGACTCTTTCGCGTCGAGCACCATGTAACGGGTGATGAGTCTCGCTTCCGCCCCAGAGGAAGGTTGCAGAATCGTCACATTCGGAAACGCCCCAAAGAGAGAAATATCCCGAGCTGATTGATGGGATTTTCCAGGCCCCGCCGGAATCACGCCTGCAAAATGGCAGGCAAAGATGATTTTTCTATTTTCGGAAAGGGCGTTGTAAATCTGTTCGTTCCCCCTAGCCGCCAAGAAGTTCGCGAAGGAATTGCAAATCGGCAAAAGTCCCTGAAGAGCAAGACCGCTCGCCATTGAGACCATATCCTGCTCGGCAATTCCCATCTCGATAAAGCGCTTCGGGTAGGTATCTTCGAATTCACGAATGCGACAGTCCAAAGAGAGGTCCGCATCCAAAAGGACGAAGTCTTCCTTTTCTTTCGCAAGCTCTACCAGTGCCTTGCCATAAGAGTCCGCGACAAACTCGCTCGTGTTCTTACTCACCGCGAGCGCACTCGACGGTTTTTTCTCCGGGAGCGCCTCGACCCTTTGAGGCTCCGCGATCTTTAATCGCGTAAAATCCGAACAAATCCCATTCCAAAGCTCGTCATAAGCACGCACGTAGGAGGCATCGTCCGGCGCCCCCGCATGCCACCGGTAGTAGCCATTATTCTCCTCGAGTGCTACCGGGTGCTCCATGAAGGAGACGCCACGACCTTTGATCGTATCGCAAATCAAAAACTTTGGTTTATCCTGAACAGCGTTCAGTTTTGCGAAACACTCCTCAAGTCTTAGGTAATCATGTCCGTCACAACGTTCCACATGCCAGCCGAAGGAGGAGAGTTTTTTCGGCAAATCACCTAAAGAAACAATGCGATCGATGTAACGATCGGACTGCAGTTTATTGTGGTCCATGACGACGATAAAATCGTGCCGCTTTTGTTGCACCGTCGACTGCAAGGCCTCAAAGTTTTCACCTTCTTGCCACTCGCCGTCGCCGGTCATGACGACAACCTTTCCTTGCCAGCCCTGATAGCGCTTTGCGAACGCCATCCCGCGCGCCTTCGAGATTCCCATCCCCAATGAACCCGTATTTGCCTCTATTCCCGGAATTTTAACGTCCGGGTGCCCATCTAATCCGCCGAGCCGACGCAGGGCCAGAAACTTTTCCTCAGGCACAATTCCCATCGAGTAAAGAGCGGCATACTGCCCAGGTACATCATGACCCTTCGACGAAAAATAGATATCGCGATCCGGGTTCTCGATGCCCGCATGCCTCAAGTTCAAATGGCGGTAATAGAGGAAAATTACGATGTCCATCGCACTGAAACTCGAACCCAAATGCCCAGAACCCGCCCGCTTCACCTCGAAAAGGGTGTTCATGCGACACATCTTCGCGATTAAAGGCAATGTCTCTTTCCAATCGAGTCCCGCTTTTGAAACGCGATCAAATTCCGACTTCGGGATGAATTTCATTTCCATGCTCTTCCTCAAACTCCTTTGGGGTCCACGTTGTGATAAACGACCTTCAAATTGGAATAGACATCCAGCGCCTCCGGCCCGGGCTCACGCCCGCCATTTCCGGAATTCTTTACGCCACCGAAGGGCATGTGTGGCTCGCTCCCATGAGTACCGGCGTTGATACTAACAACTCCCGACTGAACTCGACGGGCAAATTCATAAGCACGGTGGTAATTTTTCGTGTGAATTGCGGCCGTCAGCCCATACTCGCTTTCATTCGCCAGCTTCACCGCGTGATCAAAATCACGAACCCGGTAGAGACAAGTAATGGGCCCGAAAAGCTCATTTCTGGAAATCTCATCGCCAGGCTGCGCCTCTTCGATCAAAGTGGGGCTTATGTAATAACCATTTCGGTGCTTCTCATCCGTTAGACGAGTGCCTCCGACGAGAACCTTGGCCCCTGCTGCTTTCGCCTGTTCTATCGAAGCAAGCATATTCGCGAGCTGCTTTTGGTTAATCACCGGCCCATAATCGTCTTCATCGGCCGGTCCTACCTTTAAAGAAGCAATCTTTTCCAATAGCTGTGTTTTGAACTTTTCGTAAACGGAATCGAAAACCAGCAACCGACTCGAAGCGGCGCACCGTTGACCGGCATTGCTGAATGAAGAGAGTAGCGCCCACTTTACGGCGTTATCCAAATCGGCATCCTCACAAACCACGAGCGCATTCTTCCCACCGAGCTCCAAGCAGACTTTTGCGAGCCTCTCCCCGGCAGCTTTTGCTATTTGCCTGCCGACGTTGGTCGAACCCGTGAAGCTAATGAGCTGCACTCTAGGATGCGCGACGAGCGGCGCCCCCACTTCATTCCCAAATCCATGGAGAATCGTAAGTACTCCAGGCGGGAGCGCCGACTCGGAAATGACTTTTCCCATGATCCATGCAGTGAGTGGAGTATCCTCGGACGCCTTCAAAATGGCGGCATTCCCGCAGATGATTGCAGGGAAAACCTTCCAAGCTACATTTGCGACCGGAGTATTAGCCGCAATGATGAGACCGCAAACCCCAACAGGCTCTCGCACCACCACTGGATATCGATTCGCTACTCCGCTCACCGTGGTACGCCCGAAAAACCTTTGCCCTTCACCCGCCATAAAGAAGGCTTGAGAAATCGCGGCCCCTGTTTCTCCGAGAGCATCTTTCAGGGACTTCCCCGTCTCTAATGCCACAATCTGTGCAATTTCTTTTTGGCGAACCTGCATCCTTTGCGCGATATCGAATAAAACCTCTCCTCGCTTTACTCCCGGAGTAGCGGCCCACAAGGACTGAGCCCGCTCCGCAACCTCTACCGCGCGATCCACATCCTCTTTTCCAGAACGAGCCAATTCGCAAATCTGCTCGCCATTATGGGGATTCAACTTGGGTATGTACGCTCTCGAATGGGGCGCCACATCCTCATTCCCGATAAAATTCAAAACTCTCGTTACCACGCGGTCCACCCTCCATCGACTACTAGGTTAGATCCGGTCATATACGACGAGGCATTCGATGCGAGAAATACAACAGCACCATTCATCTCGTGAGATTCCGCCATCCGCCCGACGGGAATGCGCTTCGTATACTCCTCCAAAAATTCTTTATCCTGACTAACGTAGATTCCGGCCGGCGTAAGCGTATTCACCCGAACCCCCTTTTTCGCCCAATAGGTAGAAAGGTAACGCGTGAGATTCAAGACGGCCGACTTCGTCGTCGCATAAGCGGCGGGTTTGTACCACTCCTGCCCCGCACGGCGCTTGTATTCGTAAATATCTTGATTCGGAGAAACTAGCCCGTACGTAGAAGCGATATTGATGATACTTCCCCGACCCGCCACTGCCATCGCTCCACCAAAAACCTGGCAGGCAATCCAAGTTCCCTTCACGTTGACCGCAAGCACGCGATCCAAGGATTTTTCTGGGTACGTCTCAAACGGCCCATTTTCTTCCGCCGGGGCATCAGGCGGCGAATCGATAGCGGCATTGTTGATGAGAATCTCAGGAACCCCCCACATCTGCTGAATCTCCGCTAAGCAGCGCTCTAAGTCTTCGCGTTGGGTAATATCCGTACGAAATAAACGAATTTGGCCGGATGCCGTCAAGGTTTCCCACCGTTCAGGAAAAGGGCCTTTCTGCACTGAAAGGAGATCAATCGCGGCAACTCGGGCGCCATACGAGGCGAGTGCGGCACAAAACTGTTTACCCAATAATCCAGCACCGCCTGTGACTACCGCTACTTTGTCCCGCAATGAAAAGAGATCGTCCATTGGCCTCAAGCATTGGGCTGAGGCGCCCGTCCCGCGGACGGTTTCGGCGACAGACCCGCTAATACCCCTTCTTGGACCTGACTTAATGCTTCCAGGCTGATGGGCTCGTCCTCGAGGATAGTTTTCTGAACCGTGGTTCCCAAAAGGCTATCTAATGTGTAAGGCGGCAACCCATCGCCAGGCGACTTCAGGCAAAGATCCTCGCGCTGTAATGTTTGGCCCGCGAAAAGATCCCTTGCCGCCACGACCTTCTTTCCCATCTTAATGAGCGGCTCGCGCTCACTGGGATGTTGCTTCTTCCCCGGGTTACCGAGTGCTTCACGCGTGCGCTGTAAATCACGCACCATTTTTCGCAGACCCGTTGGCTCTAAGGAAAACGCGTGGTCGGTGCCTTTCCAGGCCCGGTTCAAAGTAAAATGTTTTTCGACGACTCGAGCCCCCAACACGAAGGCCGCCACCGCCATGGCAATTCCATTGTCATGCGAGGAAAGGCCAATGACGATATCGGGGAACGCCGCTCGGAAAGTAGTAACCACGTTCAAGTCCAATTCGTCGAACTTGGCCGGATAGCCAGCCGTACATTGCAAAATCGTAAGCTGTGTATTGATCGGCATGATGGCGTCATAGGCACGCTGAACATCTTCCATATCTCCGCCGCCAGTGCTAACCACCATGGGCTTTCCAAGCCGCGCCACGTGCTTCAAGAGGGGAACATTCTTTAGATCTCCGGACGCAATCTTATAGGCCGGAATATCTAGCTTCGCCAAGAAGTCAGCACTCTTGAAATCAAACGCGGTCGAAAAAAAAGTGATGCCCAATTGCTTCGCGTACTCTTTCAGCTCCACATGTTGTTCCCAACCGAATTCCAATGCTTCTCGATGAGCCCCATAAGTTGCGCCGTACGCGTTCTCGCTATTGTAGGGTTTGTTGTACATCGCCCTCGTGAAGAGGGTGACGTTATCGCGCTTTTGTAATTTCACCGCGTTCGCGCCACATTCCTTGGCCGCTTGAAATAATTTTTTGCAGGTCTCCACGTTACCTTGGTGATTGTGTCCGATTTCGGCAATCACATAGCAATCGGTGGAATCGCTGATAAGCCGGCCATCGATGGTCAATTGTCGAATTGTCATAATCTCCTCACCCACAAAAGCTCTAACCCCTGGTTAAGGTTGGCAGGCTAGTCTAAGGAGGTTTTGAAGACAAGCGGGGAATTCCCACTATAATGCATTGCGCATTCTCTCTCGGACCACCTCGAGATCCTCCGGCGTATCCACCCCAACGGACACGGAATCGACTTTGGCCAGTCCGATAGAAATCCCATTTTCCAGAGCCCTTAGCTGCTCCAGACACTCCCCCACCTCCAAGGGTGAAAGGGGGAGGGATCGGATTTTGAAAAGGGTGGACCTTCTGTAGACATAGAGGCCCAGGTGCCGGTAGCAAGAGAAGGGACCAGATGCAGGTTGCCGGCTGTAGGGAATGGGGAAACGGGAAAAATAAAGAGCTCTTCCCTCTTTATCCGCCAGGGCCTTCACCACCGAACGGTTCTCAAGCTCGGAGTTAGAAAGGAGGGGGGTCATGGCCGAGGCCATTTCAAAGTGGCCCTGAGTGACTAACGACAAAGCGGCCTCGATCGTGTGCGACTCCATTAAGGGCTCATCCCCTTGAACGTTGACATAGACATCAGCGTCCGTTTGATCCGCGACGGCCGCCACTCTATCCGTGCCACTAAGCAAAGATTCCGGGGTCATCATCGCTTCGCCACCGAAGCTTTTCACCGATTCGAAAATTTGAGTGTTATCGGTCGCAACGATTACCCGATCAACGCCTTTAGCGCCGCAGACGCTTTGATAAACCCACTGAATCATCGGCTTTCCACAAATATCGGCCAGGGGTTTTCCCGGTAGACGCGTAGACCGGAATCGAGCGGGAATGACCGCGATGATTCGAGACTTATCAGTCTTCATTCCGATGACCCTTGAGGGGAGATCCAATGAGATGGCGGTACTCGCTAGGCATAAGCTGGTTCTGATTTCGAAGCGAAAGCAATGCCCGCTTGATAAGACGGCCAGCGAGGCGAAGTGAGGACGCCGGAGACTTCTCTTTCTTATCCACGAACCGGGAATTGAGATCCGTGTAGGGGCCATTTAGGACAACAATTCTTTGAAGCTCGAAATAATGAGAGAGGATTTCGCTCACCAAAGAGAGTTGCGCGTTATGGCCCGAGCGATCGCGGTTATGACTATAAAGTTTCGTGACCCCTCCCTCCCAAAGTTTTCTTGCGTATCCCTCTACCTGGCCCGTCGTCATCTCCTGGAAGGAGACCATATTTATCGCAAGATCCAGGGGCACATCCCAGATCTCCTGAAAACTTTCCTGAGGGACAAAGACGAAGTCATAAGCGCTGGTAGTTTCGCGGAACTCCTTCACCGCATCCTTACCATCCACGAAAAGGACTCTACTGTCAGGGAACGCAGTCATGAGATACACGGCGGAAAAAAGAAAGACTTCGGGAAAGTCCACGATCACGTAGGTCATGTTCGGTACATGCTGCTTCAACTGGTAGGGGAATCCACCCCAGCCCGCTCCGATTTCACACACGACCGGCTTTTTCTTCTGCCCGCGCAGAGCACTCAACACCTGGCCCTTATCCAAAGCGATTAAGGACTCGTAAAATTTCAAAGTATCTAAATTCACCAGCTGGCCGTCGAGATTGTGGCCAAATCCCCCTAGAATAGGTGACTCGGGAACGAAGAGATTGTTCGAATCAGCTTTCCGCAGCTCCTTCAACTTTTGCTTGAACTCCTCTTTTCGCTTTACCTGTGAACTTCGATAATCATAGGTTTTTAGACCGGTAAGATGAAACGTGTGCTGGCGAAGCTTCTGAATGAGAAGAGGGGATGCCTCAAGCAGGTAATCGAATCCCGCCAGCTCCTCTCGCCAGTAATCACTGGGCAATGTACAAGAGGGCATATTGTTATGTTTACTTATTATTTCAAGTACATGATTGCGAACTCGTTGATAGTTCTCCGCTCCGTTTGTCATTGTCATTAAGCCCCTAAATATCCCAGGATTTCAAATCGGCAGCTCTAGTAAGATTTAAGGGACTTCTCTTTTCCTCAAGCAAATTCACAAGGCCCGCCCAGCTCCCAAATTTTGCCACTGCTTCAGCGCCCCGCTCACCCAAGGTTTGAAGGGGGAGAACGGAAAGATCCAAGCTCTGCAATTTTCCGATATCGAGAATGTTTTCCGCGTGGCGAAGCCATTTCGGGGAATAGGCATCTAAATTCGTAATTATCGGACATCCCCTCTCCATCGCGGCAAGAACGCTTGTATTATTCGAGCGAACGCCCTTTTCGAAGAACGCGATCATTGCATCTGCTTTTCCGAGAAAATAATTTACAGATTCATCGGAGAGAAAACCAAGAAAGCGCACACGCCTACCATAAATCCCGACTAACGCCTTACTGACCGCATTGAAGTCCCCGAAGTTCGCTTTTTCATGAAAAGCGGTGGAAATCCAAAGTGTATAATCGGCGCCCACTCTCTCCAAAGCCGTTTTCAATGTCTCGTGCATCCATGGCTGAATCTTATGGGCCATGCCGAAAGAGAATAGGTTGAGAGGGCTCTCGAACTTCGCCGTTTCTTGATCCAGGAGCCCGGGGCACCAGCCCAAGAGAAGAGGCTTACCCGTAATCAAGAGTTTTTCCCTCACCTCTTCGTTGCCGCAAACGATTCGCCGGGCGCGGGAAATGAAATCAGCTTCCAAGGGTAATTCATCATAGGTGTGAAAAAAGAGATCGTAGACTGCCTTGCTCGAATGCAATCGAAGAAGTAACTGATTCGCCGCTACCATATCCTCAGGCAAGAGGTCCTTCAATTTCACCGAAACAAGGATTGGCTTTGCCATCAAAAGAGCGGGAGCATGGAAGCCAGTACAAGGCACTCCCATTCGCCGCGCTAAAATGTGATTGAACTTGGCGACCCCTGAAAGCACAGGGTTGGTATGCGATGAAATTATCTGCTCGTACACTAGACCTTCTCGTAAACAAGGACTCGGCCGTACCGCTTCCAATCCAACCGCTCTTCGAGGTCAGGCCGACGTTTCATCCCCTCTAGTACAAAGAGCGTGCGCAAGAAATCCTTGTTGAGCACCGTAATATGCGATGGATCTGTTTTCTTGTCGTCCGTTACGTCGAGAAGCGATTGAGGGCTCGGGTGAAAGCGCGTGGTAATGTATGCGAAACGGGATGTAAGCTTTGCAATATTGGCGACAGTCTGGCGAATCTGCACCACAGTCAAATGCTCCAGAAGCTCTCGGCAAACTACAAGATCGAAATTGATTCCGAAATCATGGTAATCCGTCACAGACCCAACATGTATCCGGTCACGAATTTCCGGCGGGGAAACTTTTTTTGCCCCTTCAGAGAAGTCGATTCCATGCACTTCGACTCCAAGTTCGTGCAGGAGGTACATGAGAGCACCCGGACCGCAACCCAGATCCAGGACATGTTTAGGCTCGAAAACCGCCTTAATATTCTCTGGATTTTTCCCCTCGATCTTTCGGCGGGTTTCCACCGAATAATCATTTCCGCCCTCTCGCCAGCCGTCGTGGAAATAGCCTACGTCGTAGTGCTTATCCTCCACGGCCTTTTGAGCCAACACTAGGTTTTCAAACTGTTCTAAATTCATGCGATCCCCTTCTTGAGCGATCCCTTGAAAGTATTTTTGGCTCAATCGCGTCGAGCTATCAAAAATGGTTTCGAGAAAAACTACTTCAATCCCCCGCGTGGCACATACCGCCTTTTCCCGCTCCGGCAATCCGCGATCCCGCCAATCCGCCCCCTTCACATAATATTTAGGGGAAAGCCTCTCGAGAACGTCCGCTGTGGTGGTTTTGCAGACGTGAACGTAGTCCACGGTACGAAGTGAGTCAATGAGATAAGCCCTTTGGTTTTCAGGCAAAACTGGCGGTCTGAGCTTGGCTTGTTCGAGATAATGGTCCCCCTGGACATTACAAAACACGGAAACCCCGAGCTTTTTTGCCTCCTCAAAATACTTCAAATGTCCAATATGCAGAGGATCAAACCCTCCATCAACCATGGCGATATTTTGGCCCCGGTACCTTTCCAAGTTTTCCGTGGATACCATCATGACTTCGCACCCTATCGGAAACGTTTCAAAAAGGTAAGAGTCTTGAGTTCCAGCATAAGGCTGGTCTAATCTCTGATTCTGCTAATCTAAAGGAATAGCTAATCATGAACCAAAAAGAAGTAACGCCGACTGATGGCTGGCGAAATTGGTTGCCGGAAAGGCAAAACAACTCGAGGAAATGAAGTGGACTTAGAGACCCCTCATCCGGAAACCCATCGAAAGAAAGCCACGGCAAAAGAGACGCTTTTGAACACGGTCCGGGAGGTCCTACGCCTCGAAGGAGAAGCGCTTCTTACTCTGCAAAAGAATATCAACGCGAACTATTATGAAGCCCTAGAGCTGATGGCGAAGTGCTCTGGAAAAATTGTCGTCACCGGAGTAGGGAAGTCAGGGATCATCGCTCGAAAAATCGCAGCAACACTTACCAGTACCGGAACCGTCGCCATGTTTCTTCATCCTGCCGACGGCATGCATGGCGATCTCGGTGTAGTGAATGAGCTCGATATTGTTATCGCCATTGGCAAGAGCGGGGAGAGCGACGAGATGGTCGCGTTAATCCCCGCACTGAAGCGAATCGGTACGAAGATCATCGCTATTACCGCGCAAGCCGAATCCAGCCTCGCCGTCTCAGCCGATATCGCTCTGATTACCCCCGTGGAACGGGAAGCATGCCCTTTAAATTTGGCCCCTACCGTCTCTACCACTCTCGCGCTCGCCGTAGGCGACGCGCTTGCCGTAGCCCTGATGGAGATGAAGAATTTTCGTTCGGAAGACTTTGCCAAGTATCACCCCGGCGGAAAACTCGGAAAAAGGCTTCTTCTACGAGTCGTAGACCTCATGATCCCCGTGGAAAAGTGCGCCGTTTTGAGTTCCGATCGGGCAAACATGGAAGACGTGATATTAGCCCTCTCCGAATTCGGCCAAGGGATCGTTCTCTTTTCTAAGAATGGTGACCTTCAAGGAATTCTTACCGACGGAGACATCCGCCGCCTCCTGCAGAAGCATCGAAACAAATTGTTTGATACTCCCCTCTCGAGCGCGATTAACCGTACCCCTCTTTCCATCCCCTCCGACTTCATGGCGGTGGAGGCGCTAAGATTTATGGAAGAAAGAAAGCGCCCTCTCAATGTGGTCCCTGTCGTACAAGGGAAGCAAGCCATCGGAGTCGTTCGACTCCACGATCTTCTGGCGGTGTTTTAGTGGACCCAATACGTGTCTTTGTCGGAGCGGATCGATCTCAGGCCTTGGCAGTTCGGGTTTTGGAGCATTCTATTCGTCGGTATACGAAACATTCTGTGGAAGTAACTCCGATGGTGGATATCCCCGTCCCTCTTCCTAGAGATCCCAAACAACGGCCGCGAACCGGGTTCTCCTTTGCCCGGTTTTGTATTCCTAAGCTGGTTAACTACAGCGGCCGAGCCATCTATATGGACGCCGATATGCTCGTCCTGCGCGATATTAGCGACCTTTGGAATATTTCGATGGAAGGCCACAAAGTCCTTATCCAAAGAGAGCTCAAGAATGACGAAGCACGAGCGCCGAAAAAACGGATTAAACAATGCGCGGTCATGCTGCTCGACTGTGGCAGACTCGATTGGAAAATTGAGGAAGTGGTGGCGGGCCTAGATGCGGGTAAATACACTTACGAAGATTTGGTGTATCAACTCTGCCTGATGGCTCCCGATGAGATTGGGTATGACATTCCCTTCGAGTGGAATAGCCTGGAACGGTTGGAAGGCAATACTTGCAACATTCATTATACTGACATGCCCACGCAACCCTGGGTCTCCTCCCTAAACGTGAACGATGATATCTGGCTGGAAGAAATTCGCCTGATGTTAGCAGACCGCACCCTGTCGGAGGCTGAGCTCCAAGAGGAAATCCAACTTGGGTACTTTCGCCCTTCACTTCTCGTCGATTTGAAATTAAGGAGCTTCATTCCAAAAATGATCCTGCCCACTTGGAGAAAATTGCTTAAGTGGACTGATCGCGCGATGGGCTACGTGGCTCACAGAGTGCTGGGAGAGACAATGCGGGCTCGGTCCAGGCCTTTTTCAGCAATGATTGCCGATTCCTGATACTCACGGGAAACGAACGAGACCCTTTGGAAAAGGGCAATCTACAAAGCCTTCTGGCTGAGTCGAAATCGGATCAGACTTCCGCGGGAGGTAGAATAGTCTTGGAAGCCCGAGTACCTAAAGGGTGCGAGTGGTAGTCTCCGCGAGAGAGCCATTTTTCGATCAAACAATAGAGAACAATGAACAGATAGCGAGATCCCATCTCCTTTATTTTGAGCTTAGATTGGCCTGCCTTTCGGTTGATCCAATCGTTGGGAAGGACCGTGTAAGAATACCCTCGAACGATCGCTTTTAGGGGCAACTCGACGGTTAAATTGAAATGATGACTGAGGAAAGGCTTGAGTCCATCGATCGCTCGGCGATGGTAGAGCTTGAAAGCGTTCGTCGTGTCATTGTAGCCCAGCCCGAAAAGAATCTGAATGAAGAGATTAGCGAGGCGATTCAAAAAGAGCTTGGGCCAGGGATAATCCACCACCTTAGCTCCGGCTATGAAACGAGATCCGAAAACGCAATCAACGTTTTCTCGTTCCATCGCCCGGAAAAAACGAATCAGATCCTCTGGGCGATCGGACGCATCGGCCATGTAAACGGCCACGGCGTCTCCGCCATAGCTTTCCAAACCCTGTCGAACAGCGAAACCAAAACCGTGAGGAGGAGAATTATTCACGAGTCGGACCGACGGGAAACGGCGGCCGAGATCTTCAAGAATCCTTTCAGTGGCATCGATCGAGTTATCATTCACAACGAGAATCTCATAATGGATCTGGTTCGCGCTCAGATGCTCGGCGAGAGCAGTTACCGTGCTCGCAATAGCACCCTCTTCATTGTGGGCGGGAATGACGACGGAAAGAATCATGGGAGTAACCGCTCCTTCGCGCTATCCACTATCTCCGTGAGAGTTGTCTCTAAATTGAAACGATATTTCCACTCCGGATAATCCGATTGAAAACGACGGACATCGCTGATCCACCAAATATGATCCCCACTTCTATTCTGATCCACGAGATTAAATTGGAAGGGCAAACCGGTTAGTTTTTCGATCCATTGAATTGCCTCGAGAACAGAGCAATTGCTGTGGCGCGACCCCCCCATGTTGTAGACAGCGGCCACTTTGGGCTCCTTAAAAAAATGCCAAAAAGCATTTACCAAGTCATACGAGTGGATGTTGTCCCGAACCTGTTTTCCCTTATATCCGTAGATCGTGTACGGCTTGCCCGATACCCCGCATCTTACAAGATAAGCGAGAAATCCGTGGAGCTCGGCACCCGAGTGGGCAGGACCCGTCAAACAGCCCCCGCGAAATACCGCGGTTGGTATCCCGAAGTAGCGTCCATATTCCTGAGTCATGAGATCCGCGGCCACCTTCGAAGTGCCGAAAAGGCTGTGCTTCGATTGATCGATACTCATCTTCTCATCGATACCATGCTCCGCCCAAGGATGGCTCGGGTCCACTTCCCAGCGAAGAGGAGTTTCGATCAGAGGAAGCTCGTTCGGCAAATCTCCATAGACCTTGTTCGTGGACGTAAAGATGAATGGAGTCTCGGGGCAAAATTTTCGCGTCGCCTCGAGCATTACCAGGGTGCCCGTGGCATTGACGCTGAAATCGGTGAAGGGCTCACGCACGGCCCAGTCATGAGAGGGTTGGGCGGCAGCGTGAATCACCAGCTTGATGTTGTTTCCAAGGTTGAAAAAAATTTTGAAAATTTCATCCTGATCCCGGATATCTATACTGGCTTGTTTGAACCGCCTGAGCGATTTGCGCAAAAACTCACTATTCCACTCAGTGGATCCGTCCTCACCGAAAAAATACTTTCGCAAGTTGTTATCGATACCCAAGACATCAAAGCCTTTATCATGGAAGAATCTCGCCGCTTCACTGCCGACAAGCCCCGAGGAGCCGGTGATCAGGACAACCGACATGGATTCTCCTCACTCACTTCGACTCCGCCGATGGGGGGAACTGAAATAATGGACGTAATGAGGCCTCGTTCTCTTTCAGCCACCGGAAAATAGCCTCGACAATTCCCGGAACAGAGATTTGCGGCTCCCACCCAAAAAACTCGCGAACTTTGGAGTTATCTGAAACATAATAGGGAATATCCATGGCGTGGGTATCGGCAGACGAAGACAGCTCGGTAGATCTTCCGATGGCTTTCTCGCACAAAGCCGTGAGCTCTGCTAAGGAGATTGAATTCTCAGGGCCACCACCGACGTTGAAGACTTCAGCGGTCACTTTTTTGGAAGCGATCTGCAAGCGAAGCAATTTGTAGAGATCTTCCGGATGCAGGAGATCGCGGACCTGTTTTCCCTCGCCCTTAAACCCCGTATACTTCAGCGGAAGGCCAAAATAGTGGTGGGCCACCCAAAGGGTATAGACTCCCTGATCTACCTTCCCAAACTGTCCCGGCCCCGCGATTACTCCGCAGCGATTTAAAATCACATTGAGCCCGAATGTATTCGCGTACTCCTGAACGATGATTTCAGACGCCAGCTTGCTGCCACCATAGAGGGACCGAGGAGAATCGGTCGGAAACCCTTCCGAGATTCCCCCAGCAGTCACCCCCTTAAATCGCTGTACGGAAGAAAGCTCGAATCGGCTCACGCGCTCTTCCAATGAGAGGGCGCGAAGCGGGGACAACGAATAAACGCGTGAAGTGGAAAGAAACGCGAAAAGCCCGCATCTTTTTCTTGCGAACTCGAGGCAATTTAAGGTGCCCACGAGATTAGTCTGCAAAACATAACCCGGGCCTGCTGCTCCCGCTAAAACACTCGGTTCCGCGGATGCCTCGATGAACAGATCAAAGTTACCATCCACCGCTTGAAGATCTTCGGGACAGCGGATGTCTCCGTGATAAAACTCGACCCCCGCTTTTTTGAGCAAGGAGAGGTTCAGCTCGGACCCACGCCTTTTCAAATTGTCCAAGCCGTGGATTTGGGCTTGGGGAAAATCGCGGCGGAAAGCACGGGCGAGAGTGGTGCCGACGAAACCCGCTATTCCCGTAATAAAAACCCTCATTAACTCACCGTTTTTAAAGGGCTAACTCTTACCGTTTAGCTCTCCCAAATGCAACCGTGTTCTAAATCGTGAAGCTCTATTTCTATCTCATCTTAAAGCGAATCACTCCCACGGGCTTTGCATTTCTTACGGCTTTCGTGGGAGGCAGCAACTTTTTTTCTGTATCGGCCGCGGGAACCTCTCGGCCGGAATACTTGCAAGAGAATCACTATTGGGGGTCAAGTAAAGGAGGCCGAGGGGTGGGAAAGCACCCTTTCCAGACCATTTTCAGTAATAATTGCCGACTCCTGATACTCGTTGTCGCTGTTGATGGACCAAAGATCATGTCGCCGATCTTCCAGGATATTTTCCGCGGCAAGCATGCCCATCAAAATGCTGTGGTCTTGGTTATTGTATTTGAAAGACCCATAGCGCCCTATCGGCAGAAGCCCTGAGAAACGACGCAAATGCTCCGTGACGGGTTTCAGGTTTTCCTTATAACCCTTTTCGTACACCGGGTAACAGCGGGGGACTTTTACTACGTGGCCTTTCAAAATAGCTGCACTCCCGATGAGTTTTGTCTTGGAGAGTTCGTGTTTGCCCCTTGTGATTAGAGTCTCGTCCGGCTCCCGCCAGAGTGGATCGTTGTCGTTGGACCAGTACTCGAGGCAAAGAATGGAATTTTTTGAGGTGCCGTAGAGGTTCGGCACCCAATTTCGAAAGTTAGTGATTCTTCCGGTGACATATTCCGGAGAGTGGACGTAAAGCCAGTTGTCTTTGAATAGGTCCGTCCCCTCTACGAGCAAGTACACTAACGTGAGGTGCCGGAATTTTAGCTTTCGGGCCGCTTCCAGAATGGCCGCTGGAGTATCGGCCAGTTTAGCCACAAGGTGGGTAAGAGGCATCGTGGAAACGACGAAATCGAAATCCCGACGCGAGCCCTCCTTTAGCTCAACGCCAATGACCTTCGATCCTTCCGTAAGTACGCGTTCGACCGGAGTCTCCAAATGAACCTTTCCTCCGCGGGCAATCACCTCTTCGGCCATCTTCTCGTAAACCGATCCGGTCCCCCCGTGAGGATAAGCAAAGAGATCCACCAAGCTCTTGTGCTTTCCTCTGTCTTTGACGAAAGCATCTTTCACCGCCTCAAAGAGGGAAAGTTTTTTGATTCTTTGAGCGGCGAAATCGGAATCGAGTTCACTGCAGGGAATTCCCCAGAGTTTCTCACTGTACGATTTAAAGAAGACTTCGAAGAGCCGCCTTCCGAATCGTTGCGTGACCCAACTTTCAAAATCGTCTCTTTTATCTGAGGATCGAAATCTCTGAGCGACATAACTCCCCAAGCAATGGAGCGCCTCCCGCGGACCGAGATTGAGAAGGGCGTTTACGGGGCTCAAGGGGTAGAGAAAGAAACGGTCCTGATAAAAGATCCGAGTCAGGCGAGAGACCATGGAATAGTTTTTTCCGACCACCTCCAACCACAAGCCATTCACTCTGGGGTCGTTACTAAAAAAACGGTGAGGCCCCAAATCTACTTTTTGATCCCAAAGGCTCAGCGATCGGGACATCCCTCCCAAGTGAGGACTAGCCTCGAAGACATCCACGTGGGCGCCGGCTTTGGAAAGTTGATAGGCCGCAGTGAGGCCCGCCGGCCCCGCTCCAATAACCGCAATATGACTCGATTGGCTCACGCGCGAATTAATTCTATCGCAGCTTTGAATGATGCTCTGCGTAGTTTTCTTTATGTTATTCTAGCCGAAGAAAGGCGTGCCCCCACCGGGCCTTAAATCCATTATGTGCGGCATCATTGGTTACGTTGGTCATCACGATCCCAAAGGGATCTTGTTAGATGGGTTAAAACGTCTCGAGTATCGCGGATACGATTCCGCTGGAATCGCGGTGCTTGAAGAAAATAAAGTCGAGGTTTTTCGAAGTGAAGGCCGGTTGCACCGTCTGGAAGAAAAATTGGGCAATCGCCGCTTTCAGGGGCACGTCGGCGTCGGGCACACTCGATGGGCCACCCACGGTGCGCCCACCGAAGTAAACGCTCACCCGCATCGGGTCGGCTCCATTACCCTCGTCCATAACGGAATCATTGAAAATTATCTCGAGCACAAAGAAACTCTTCTTAAGCTCGGAAGAAAAATAGCGAGCGATACGGACACCGAGATCGTCGCCCACCTCTTCGATATCGAAGTGTCGAAGGGCCAGACCTTGCACCAGGCGGTGCTCAACGTACTGCCGAAACTCAAAGGTTCTTATGCATTCGTAATCTTGAACGACAAAGAGCCGAATCTTCTCATTGGCGTGAGAAATGGCGCCCCCCTACTCGCTGGAATTGGGAAAGATGAGTCTTTCGTCGCTTCCGACGTGCAGGCTATTTTGAGCCGGACAAATCAGATCATTTACTTGAATGAAAATCAGTTCGCCGTCTGCCGACGTGAGGGCGTGGAAGTATTTGAAGCAAACGGAAAAAAACTCTCACCCGAAGTGAAAACAATCCATTGGACGCCGGAGCAGATGGAAAAGGCGGGATACCGCCATTACATGCTGAAAGAAATCCACGAACAATCACGCGCCTTGACCAATACAATTGAGAGTCACATCGATCAGGCGCAGGGCAAAATATGTTTGGCCGGGATCGATTCGGCGAAGAGCAAGCTCAAAAATATCGGCCGGGTGTCCATCGTAGCCTGTGGGACCGCCCGCCATGCGGGACTCGTTGGTAAAGACTACATCGAGCGCTTCGCCCACATTCCGGTCGACGTAGATTACGGCTCGGAGTTTCGCTACCGAGATCCTATTTTAGCTCCCGGAACTTTGCTTCTCGTGATTTCCCAATCGGGTGAGACCGCGGATACCTTGGCCGCCCTGAGAGAAGGAAAAAACCGCGGCGTGCTCACCCTCGCGATTTGTAATGTGCGCGATAGCACGATTGCCCGCGAAGCGGACCATGTACTTTACACGAACGCTGGACCTGAGATCGGAGTCGCCTCCACTAAGGCCTTCACGACGCAATTGGCGATGGTCTTCATGTTTGCCGTCGAGTTTGGTCTCATCAATAAGACTCTTTCCGAGGACGCGGCAAAGAGCCTGACCTCGGACCTTCTCAAACTTCCCACACTGGTCGATAAAGCGCTTACCCTAGAAAGTGCGATTGAGACGATAGCGCAGGAACTTCAGCACCACACTTTCTTCTTCTACATGGGCCGCGGCATTCACTTTCCGATTTCACTCGAAGGGGCATTGAAATTGAAAGAGATTAGCTATCTCCATGCAGAAGGGTATGCCGCAGGAGAGCTCAAGCACGGACCGATTGCCCTGATCGATCGCAACACCGTGATCATCGTGCTCGCGCCCAAAGACAGGGAAACCAAGTTCGATGCAGGAGGCCACCTTGCCTCCCTGTCGCAGACGCTTCATGAAAAAACGATGAGTAACCTCCAGGAAGTGAAAAGCCGCGGGGGTAAGATCTGGACCGTCGGCGGGGAGTCCGAAGCAGGCACCGCTTTTGATACGGAGTCGGACTATTTTACGGCGATTCCAAACTCTACCTGGAGCTTGAATCCAATTCTACTCAGCATTCCCATGCAGCTGTTCGCCTACCACGTGGCGCTCCAACGCGGCACAGATGTCGACAAACCAAGGAATTTGGCTAAAAGTGTAACCGTAGAATGAAGCTGAGTATTAAAGAAGTTCTTCATCAGCGCATCCTCGTTGTGGATGGGGCGATGGGTACCGCCATCCAGGCCAGAAACCTTACCGACCAGGATTTTGGAGGCCCTCAATACGAGGGGTGTAACGAATACCTCGTTATCACCAAACCTGAGGTAATCGCGGCTATCCATGAAGATTACCTGAAAGCCGGCTGCGATATCATCGAGACAAATACCTTCGGCGGCACACCGTTGGTCTTGGATGAATATGCGCTGGGGAGTCGCACCCATGAGATCAATCTGACGGCTGCGCAAATCGCCCGAAAAGCCGCCGATAAATATTCGACACCCGAACAGCCGCGCTTCGTTGCAGGCTCAATGGGCCCGACGACGAAGGCCATTTCAGTCACGGGTGGTGTCACTTTCGACGCCTTAATCGACAATTTTTACGCCCAAGCAAAGGCGCTTGTCGAAGGGGGGGTCGACTACCTTCTCTTAGAGACCTGCCAAGACACCCGAAACGTGAAAGCGGGATTACTGGGAATAGACCGGCTATTCGCCGAAACGAAAAAGCCTATCCCCATCGCGATTTCTGTCACGATCGAGGCCATGGGCACAATGCTCGCCGGGCAGAGTATCGAAGCACTTACAGTGGCGATGTCTCACCGTGATCTTCTTTACCTCGGACTGAACTGTGCGACGGGGCCGGAATTCATGACGGATCATATCCGCTCGCTCGCTGAGATTTCGCCCTTTCCTGTTTCTTGCGTTCCGAACGCGGGCCTTCCGGATGAAAACGGGTGCTATCTCGAAACGCCCGAGATGGTTTCGAACATTCTCGAGCGCTTCGTCTCGAAGGGGTGGATCAATGTCTTGGGCGGCTGTTGTGGAACTCATGCTGGCCATATTACCGCGCTGAAAAACTTAGCGGACAAGGCAAAGCCCCATGTTTGTAACCCCCGCAAAAAATCTTCCATTTCCGGGGTAGATTATTTGGAAATCACCGATGAAATGCGCCCGGTAATCGTAGGGGAGCGCACCAATGTGATCGGAAGCAAGAAGTTCAAGACGCTCATTTGCGAAGAAAAATTTGATGAAGCCTCCGACGTCGCGCGCTCTCAGATGAAAGGCGGTGCGCACATTTTGGATATCTGTCTTGCGAACCCCGATCGAAACGAAATGGACGACATGCGCCGCTTTCTCGAGATCGCGGTCAAGAAGGTCCGCGCCCCATTGATGATCGACTCGACCGATGAGAAGGTAATTGCGATGGCCCTCACCTACTCTCAGGGCAAGGCAATCATTAACTCGGTAAACTTAGAAGACGGCGAAGAACGTTTCGAAAAAGTATTGCCGCTCGTAAAGCAATTTGGTGCCGCACTCGTCGTCGGAACGATTGACGATGACCCCCAACAGGGCATGGGCGTCACTCGCCTGAGAAAGCTCGCAATTGCCGAGCGTGAGTATCATTTGCTTACACAAAAGTACGGCATACCTCCGGAAGATATTTACTGGGATCCGTTGGTGTTCCCTTGCGCCACCGGAGATGCTCAATATGTCGGGTCCGCTGTGGAGACCATTGAAGGCATTCGACTGATTAAGGAAAAGTTTCCTGCCACACGCACTATCTTAGGTATTTCAAACGTGAGCTTCGGTTTGCCGAATGCGGGGCGCGAAGTCCTGAATTCCGTTTTTCTCTATCATTGCGTACAGGCAGGGCTCGATCTTGCAATCGTGAATGCCGAAAAGCTCGAGCGTTACGCCAGCATACCCGAGGCCGAGAGAAAGCTTTCGGAAGATCTCCTTTATAATCGGGGAGCGGACCCTATTGCTGCCTTTGCGGCTCATTTTCGAAAAAAGAAACCCACAGTAAAAAATACCGGGGAAAAACTCCCTCTCTTGCAGCGACTGGCTCAATACATCATCGAAGGATCAAAGGACGGGCTTGTTGAGGACTTAAATGAAACATTGAAGGCCATGAAGCCGCTCGAGATTATTAATGGCCCCCTTATGAAGGGCATGGATGAGGTCGGCCGGCTCTTCAATTCGAATCAATTGATTGTCGCGGAAGTCCTTCAATCAGCTGAGGCAATGAAGGCAGCGGTGAGCCACCTTGAGTCCTTCATGGAAAAGAACGACACTTCTAGTCGCGGAAAAGTTCTTTTAGCGACGGTAAAAGGAGACGTTCACGACATCGGAAAAAATCTTGTCGAAATTATTTTGGCGAATAATGGGTTTAAAGTCGTAAATCTCGGGATCAAAATTCCACCCGAGCAACTGATCAAAGCAGTGAGAGAGCACAAACCCGACATGATTGGGTTGAGCGGCCTTCTCGTAAAATCGGCACAGCAGATGGTGTTGACTGCCGATGATCTCACCAAAGCGGGAGTTACCTTGCCGATGATGGTGGGAGGTGCTGCCCTTTCCCAAAATTTCGTTGATAAACAGATCGCCGTCGCCTATGGCGGCACGGTCATGTATGCCAATGACGCCATGAAGGGGCTCGATCTCGCAAAACAGATCGTGGACCCCAATGCTTTCGATAAACTAAAGGAACAGCTGGCTACGCGAAGAGCCCAGCTTAAGCTAGAGGCAAAGCCCGCCGGGCCAGTGGAAGTCGAATCGAGCACGCGCTCGAGCTTAATCCAAATTCTCCCCCAAGTTCCCGCGGCTCCCGATCTCCATCGGCACGTCATACGAAACACGCCGATTGACCAGATCTGGAAATTTGTAAACCCACTCATGCTCTACGGCCGGCACCTCGGCATCCGAGGTGAGACAGTTAGAAGCCTCGACAAATGGGGAGCTCAAATTAGGGATAAAGACCCGAAGGCCGCAGATATTCTGACCGCGGTTCAAGAGGTGAAAGAGAAATTCCGAAATACGGAAGTTCTTGGGCCTGTCTCAGTCTATCGATTTTTCAAAGCGGGGAGCCAAGGAAATAAACTCTTGCTTGAAGACGGTGGCAAACTCGTTTCCTTCGATTTGCCGCGCCAACTTAAGAAAGACGGCCTTTGCCTCTCCGACTATGTCCGACCCGTGAATGCCCAGGGGCTTAACGACACACTGGCGCTCTTCGTCGTTAGCGTTGGAAAGGGAGTCAGGGAAGTCGCTGATGAAATGAAAAATAGGGGCGATTATCTAAAGTCCCACATACTTCAGGTATTGGCACTTGAGTCCGCCGAAGCTTACGCCGAGTGGCTCCATTCCCAGATTCGAAAGATGTGGGGTTTTGCAGATCCTACCGAGATAACCATGGTCGAGCGCTTTCAGGCGAAATACCACGGCAAGCGCTACTCCTTTGGGTACCCCGCGTGCCCAAGACTCGACGATCAAACGCTTCTATTTCAGCTGCTCCAACCGGAAGAGATAGGAGTGCAGCTCACCGAGGGCTTCATGATGGACCCGGACGCGAGTGTGTCGGCATTGGTTTTCCATCACCCGCAAGCGAGTTACTTCAGTGTTGGGCAACGGAATGAAGGAGAGGCCATTGGCTAAGCAACATCAAAGCCTCCCCCTCACTTCATCCACTACGATGATAGGAAGTCTTCCACACCATAATATTGATACTGCTCTTGAGTTTTCCTTTCGCGTGAGCATTCCCTTTTTGCCTCAGATTCCGATACGAAATCCGTGGGAGTTCATGATTGCGCAGGCCCTGGAAGGAATGCCCGGACTCGAGATTTCTCGAGATGGTTCGACGGCGTTGAATCAAGAAGTGTGGCTTGGCCGATCCAGGGCCTTCAATCAAAGACTTTTACACGCCTTTGATACGGCCAACGACCCGGAGGCCTTTTCCTCTTTCGAGCCCTCAAATGCCGCTTCTAGCTGTTGGCATCCCTTTCTTTGGGAATTGGCCGAGAGAAAAATTAAATTAGCGAAAATTCAGATCGCTGGCCCCATTACCTCCCAGTGGGTATTGCGAACCAAGGATGGGTCCCACACGGAAAAGATCCCGGAAATCTCGGCACAGATTTATCGTCTTGTGCTCGCTCGAGCCCTTGCGATGTCCAGGCGCCTTTTTTCCGATGGAATACAGCCCATTCTCTTTCTCGATGAACCAGGGCTCTTTGCGCTCACCCCGGGCAACCCTAAGCACCTTGTCTCCCTTCAGGAGCTGAAGCTGATGATTCAAGCTCTTAAGAAGGAAGGGGTGATTATGGGCATCCATTGCTGCAGCCACACACACTGGGCGTCTATCTTTAGCCTCGGGCTCGATATTCTTTCCATCGACACCGCACAATCTCTAAAGGCCATTACTCAGGAACCTGCTCTTCTAGATTCTTTTCTCCTCTCGGGCGGTAGGCTTTCCTTGGGAGTCGTCCCCACGACGAGAGAAGGGATGTCGGAATGGAACGCGAAAAATCTCTATCATTCCGTTCGATCTTTAATAG
Organism: Pseudobdellovibrionaceae bacterium; assembly: GCA_023250715.1. Lineage (GTDB taxonomy): Bacteria > Bdellovibrionota > FAC87 > UBA2466 > UBA2466 > JAHFAF01. The sequence continues at coordinate 33,290 of JAHFAF010000010.1, forward strand.
AGCCTCGACGTCTACAGGAATCCATTCTTACTCCGGCTTGCGGGCTAGCACTACATGATGCCAAAGATGCGGAGACCATTCTCGAGACACTTCTCGAATTTCAAAGGCTCGTCGTGAGTTAGCGGTTAGTCTTTTTTCCCAACGACCGCCTTCAAGGTAGCTCGCTCGAACAAGGCGGGAGAGACAAGACCCAGTATCGCCACACCCACCTCGACCCGATCCGTCGTCGAGACATTGACGATTCCCACCTGACTCACATCGATGTCGAGAGTATCAGGGACGACGATCATTTCTTCATAGACGGGGATGTCTCCCTGGGTGAGCTGCACGTCTATTTTATGAAAGTTTTCCACATTTACGAGACCGATTTGGCGGCGCTTCACTGTCGAGGATTTGTTTCTTTCCGCGGCCTTCTTCACGTTAGCAGCCAGGGCCGCAAGTGCCATCTCTTCAGAAGCGGCAGGACTAGCCATTTTTTCTTGCCAGCTCTTCGCCCATTCCTCTACTTTCTTGTCGTCCGCCTTGAGAATGATCTCTTTATTATCGGAAAGAGACGCGAGCTTTTCCCGAATTCCCGCTAGCCCATCACGACGGCGAAGTTCATCTAACAACCCAGCGCTCTTTAACGCCGCCACTCGAATGGCATCCCGTAAAAGTGTACGAATTTCCCCCGTGGGATTCAGAAAATTCCAGTAGGCACGCATGGGATTCTTATTCCGATCGACTAGCTCTTCGAAGGAAAGCTGCTTTCCGAAATGTTCTCCTTCGTTCCACTTCGATCGAATATCTTCCAGAGAAAGCCCATTAAGATTATCTCGTCTAATCGACGGGACCGGAAGACTTCCCACCTGGTGGGGACCTATCCAGAGTGTCAGCTCTGATCTTGCTCTATCGTAAGATACTTTCGGCTCGGTAATGCCACGCCCACCAGTACAAATGAGAATTCTTCGAATCCGGAAAAGGGAGTGGCTTTGCCCCAACATTCTAAAGTGAAAATCACTCAAGAAAGCGGCAGCCGATTGGATCTGACTCTCCAAAACATCCCGATAACCTTTATCTTTTCCCGCAAGATCATTTGCCCAAGGATTACATCCAGCTTCCGCGGGGATTTCGATCGAGTACTTTCCCCCTTCCAGGGAAACAATCGACTGCCGGACCGTCGGGAGAGAAATCCCAAGGTCCGTATTGAGCTTCGTTTCTAGATCGTCGGTGAGCTTCTTCTGAATTTCCCCTTTTTCTGAAAGGGTGTCTTTCGCAAGCTGGTTGAGCTCCTGCAGGGGGCTCGGCGCGCCGAACGAAAGGGTTGAAAAGATTAGATAAAAAAGAAAATGCTTCATAAAGATCCACTCCAATTATGATGCGATATACCATAAAGATACTTAAAAGGCTGGCACCCTTTAAGGGTTTCCTCTTAAGCCCAATGAACGCAGGCTTTGCTTGGTGAGTTCTTTCCAAGGCTTGAGCCACGGAAGGTTTTTTCGGACTTGGACAAGGAACCAATCCTTCGCAAAATCTCGAATGGAAAGATCCGCCGCTGGAACCCGCCCGAAACCTAAATCTTCCCGCAGAAGGGCATGCAGCATCTCGGGGTATTCTTTTTCGATAAAACATTCTTCCCAGTATTCGAACACGGCCCCCCGGGAAGCACTCTCCAAGTGAATGCCCTCGAGATGCCCGAGAAAGAGATTGTGCCACCCGCGGCGCTTACACTCGAAGTTGAAGGCCACATCGCCAAATCCATTGGGAAGATCCCGGGGCCTGAGCCCGCTCAGAGCGGCGAAGCGATCTTTTCTCACGAGACAAGCGGCAAAGGTATTTCCGAAGACTTCACGGTTTTGATGGGTGAGCTCGTCTTCATTTTGGTCGTGCCCAAGCCGCGCAATTCGGGCAGATCCCCCGAAAAAAGCTCTCAAGCCACCGTGCTGAATATCGCCATGCTTAAAGCGAAGACACATCCCGATGGTCCCCACCCAATCAAACTGGGCCCAAGCCACCATTTCGGAAAGATTGCCCTTCATCCAAAAGACATCGTTATTGAGAAGAAGGAGGTATTTCCCCTTCGCCTCCTTAACCGCCTCGTTGTGCATGGCCGCAAAGTTGAAGGGATGAGGATACTCAATGAAGTGCGCAGCGAGCGACAACTTCTTCAGTGCCTCTTCTACCTTCGCCCGCTCCGCTGGCTGAGACTGATTATCGACGAGAATTACTTCCAGATCGATCCCTTCAGCCCTTTGGGAAAGATGGGATAGACATTCGGACGTCCAATCCCCCTTATCACGGAAACAAATGATCGCTGAAACTTTTTCCCGGTCGAAGGCCGGGTGAACCTTGATTCTTCCATCGGTAATTTCCACACGTGCTTTTATTTTTCTTTCGGAAAGAGCCCCTTCGACGAGTGCTTTTGTTCCTTCACCAACTTGGGCAAGGGCAGGACCGGAACCTCGATAGAGAAGAAAGAAGGGAATAAGCGATGTATTATTCGAATCCAACTTCAAGAATAGGGCCTGCTCGGCTAATGGTTTCCATGCATCACGCTTCATCCACCAAGCTGCACCTACACAATTGAAGTGAAATAGATTGAATTCACTCCAAGCGGCCTTTGAAAAAAATCTCCCATCGTGGGTTTTTTCATGGGAGTAAACGAGCTTCAAGTCAGGGCGGCGGGCGATTTCATTCGCCGCGAGGAACAAAGCCACTGGGCTAAGAACATCGCCCGCGTTTAAGAAATAAATCCAGTCTCCGGCGGCGAGCTTCATCGCCTCTTCTCTTCCCTGGGGCACCCAACGTGTCGCAAACTCCGGCTCTTCTTCTGAAATCCAAATCACTTCCCATGCAGGATGGGACTGAGCTTGAAGCGACGCCCAGGTTTTCACATCTGGTTTCCCTGTTACGAGAATCGAAAAGCGGGTTTGCGTTTCAAAAGTGTTAAGCGCGGATCGCTGTTGGCGCCACTTGAATAGAAGCTCACTTTCCGTTTCCGGGCGGCCGGCAGTGGCCCAAGGAAAACTGGAGAGAGGTACCGGGAGTCGATCCATGCGGGGAACTTAGCGTAACTACATACCTTTTGATACACTGGACGTGAGAGGGTTGCCGCGTCGCCTTCGGCTCCTCGCAATGACAAATCGAGACGATTGAAATTATGAGACTTTTTATCGATTCCGCCAACGTGCGGGAGATAGAAGATGCCCTCTCCCGGGGGGTCGTGTGCGGCGTAACAACGAACCCCTCGATTTTGGCGAAAGAGCCTAAGAGTGATTTCAAGACTCTGGTAAAGAGCATCGTGAGTGTCTTGCGTAGTGCACCGCGACCCATTCCCTTGAGCGTGGAAGTTTTTTCCACTCGGCCCGAACAAATGATCGCTCAAGCTTGCGACTTTGTAGAGGCCTTCGATTACGAGGAACTCTATGTAAAAATTCCCATAGGGTGGAATGAGTTCAAGGTCATCCATGAGCTCAAAAAACGGGAAGTCAAAGTGAACTGCACCGGCTGCATGTCATTTAATCAAGCCCTTCTTGCCGCTAACGCTGGCGCGGATTTTATCAGCCTCTTTTATGGACGCATTCGCGATGCCGGAGATGACGCTTTCACAGTGGTCGAGCAAACTTGTTCGACTTTGAAAAAGGCGGGATCGAAGAGCCAGGTAATTATAGGAAGCATCCGCCACATCTACGACATCAACGACGCCATTCGCGCCGGAGCGGATTTCGTTACCGTCCCTCCGCAATTTTTACCTCAGATGGCAGCGCATCCCAAGACGGACGAAGTGGTCCGACAATTTGTAAAAGATTTCGAAAAATGGTTGGAATGAGAATTTAGCGAAGAAGTGTAGCTGCTGCCACGCCGCTCGCGAAACTTCCCCCGACAAAAATTCTGTCGTCACTCATCAGGTAAAGGAATGCAGCTACCGGACTAGTTAACGTGTTCGGCACTCTCGTGTATTTTGCCGAGTCCGCTACACCACTCGCTGAATACCTCGCGACTCTGAAACCCACACTCGGCGAGGAAACTGATGCCGCGACTAAGATCTTTCCGCTGTCCGGCTCGGTCCCGGAAGCATAAAACGCAATACCGCCTGAAGCCGAGGTAAGGACAATCGAGGTGTCGTTAACTAGTTGCGTGGGCACCGCGCCCCCGCCTGTGCCCCTGAGTAGCACAAGCGAATTACCTGAAACCTTTTTACCTTCCAGCAGAGCTTCCCCCGCGGTAGGCGCCGAAATGGCGGCCGCGAACTCAACCCCCATTGTAGTTTTTGATTGCGAAACCAGGTTTCCATTGGACGACTGGACTTCAATTGCTCCTATGTCGGATCCGGCCGAGCCGTAGAAAACATAGTTACTGCCGTTTTTCATTCCAAATCGCGCGGAGCTAGCGAATCCCGAGAATCCGATGATGTTCGCCGAGTTCTGATTCAGATTGGAAGTGTTGTGATAAGCAAACGCCATCGAGGTATCAGCATCATTATTTTGACTGGAGTCGCCCGCCACGATGAGTTTACTTCCATCGACGAAGAGCCCATGCGCTCCGTTGCCCGCATTACTTCCCGAAAATTTTCCGAGGAATTGAACGGGATCACTGTCGGTGGCGTCAGAGTTGAATTGCAGAACGAAATACTGCCGAGTTCGGACTCTGCTAGTTTCATCGCAATGGGCTGGAATAATGTTACCCTCTCCATCTGTGGTCTCCGGGAAAAATTGTTTGGTCACATCCTCTACCGTCGCGGTGCCGGCAACAAATATATTAGTACTTGTTATTGCCACCGCCTCGGCACCGCTAGAAATAAATTCGACATAAGAATTAGGACATCCGCTGGGTATTGGAGGACCCGGATTAAACCTAACTCCAGTGGGACTGCCAAAGCCCGTATCAAGAGCCACTGTTTGACCTGCTACGAGTGGCTTGTACCGCGCGATAAATACCTGTTCTTTGCTGCTCACCGTGGTTTTCCCCACTACGACTAGCTTTCCTGAACTCTGAAATGCGGTCGCTTTAACGGATGGCGAGGTACCGAAAGTACTTGCACTGGTCCAGGACGATCCCGACGTATCCGGCTCGAGCGGATTGCGAATCGAGATGGGTAACGAAGCTGCGGGCGGAGCTGTTCCCGTAAAGGTCATGCTCGAGGCGCCTAAGTTGGTGGTTGTCGCGCCATCCGAGGTCGTAAACGTGTCCTTGAAATAAAAGTTAGGCCCTGTATTCGAACCCGAGGAAATAGTGATCTGGTCGGAACCAAGCTGACTCGTACATTGGGCATCCGCATAAAAATGGCGGGTTCCCGAATTCGCAAACTGGACCGTTCCGCCTTTGGTAAACGCTTTTCCTACTCGCCCGTCGAAGACCTGAATTCCAAAGGGACCGTTGCAAAGGTGCCAGCGAGAATTCGACCCAAATCCATTGGAGAGCTGAATTTCGCGAAGCTCCGCTTTGAACAATATCGCAGATGTCTCTATGTTGTTGAATAGAGCAAGGGGCGCCGAGATTGGTGTGGATTTGGTCACATAGACTGTGAAATGATTCCCATCCACGGGAACGCTGTTCGCCTTGTAGAATAGACTCTGGCTCGCACCGCTCGAGGTAAAAGAAATGGAGGCCGTTGAAGAAGGGGACGTCCCGGCTTGGCAGTTGGAACTAGAGGCATAGAATTCGCCGGGCTTGGAACCACTAAGATCCTCGGTTCTCGCCGAGGTAACGGAGTAAGTGTCCGTCTCTCCCGCGGCAGGTGCCGCACTATCGCCACAGGCATCTCTCAATTGAAATTGAAAGGTACTGCAGGTGCTAAAAGCATTGTCCGACGGAACGGAGGAGAATGCGATCTGAACGGGCTTGGGAATGATACTTAAAGAGACATCCGTATTCGTCGTTATAGTAGACGAGGGCCGTAGGGTGACAGTGCCTCCGACATTGCAGCCGCTTGCGACAATGCCGGCGTTCTTGAAATAAAATATTCTGGTATTGGGATCCGTTGTAAGACTCTTTGAAAGTGAGGAAGCGCCGGCCGAGCTACATTGGGAATCGGTAAAAAGTTGGCCAGTGCCAGAAAACACGCTCAGAGTGGCGGAAACCGCTGTTGAAGAGATAAAGGTAAGCCCGAGTCCATCTACCCCATTCAAATAGAATTTCTCGCAAACTGCGCCACCCGCATTCGAAGAAGTCGGAAAAACTGAAGTGTCATTACTTCCGATTTGAAGTTTTTGCACCGTTCTATCCACCTGCAATCCTCGAGGAGGCGACGCAAGGATAGTTCCACTGGCGGCAGCCACCAGATTATAGGAAGTGGCGTCTGCTACGATCTGGGTATTCATGTGGAAGCTGATCGACCCCATTCCATTTAACAAAGTAATTTGCGCGACCCCCCCATTGCTCGCCAACTGCGAGCCACAATTCCCCGAGGCGTCCGCAAAAAGTTTCGTCGGTCCCACACCGTTCAAGGGGACTACCGTATTGCCTATCACCGGAGTCACGACTCCGTCTGCGGCCTGGGCTTCGAGGGTTATCAGGGGACTGCACAAACCTAGATCAAAGGGAGTGCCGGCTCCAGCGACTTTGATTTGAAACTGCACCGCTTTTCTAACGATGCTCAGCGCGAGGTCCGTCACCGGATACTGCCCCGTCGCGCTTAGCTTGGGAGCTTGGCCGATGGTATTCGATGCGCCGATTCCCCCGCTCAAGAAGAAAAACTTTCGGTCATTCGCTGTCACAGTGAGAGAAAGATTCAAAACAGTACTTCCGCCCGAGGCGCAACCTCCCGCGGAGCCAGGAAAGAGAAGTCCCGTCCCGTTCTTCACCTCAATGCGCGCTGGAATACTCGCCGATCCCATGAAAGCATTTCCAATCCCATCAACGCCGTTTAAATAATAGGTCTCGCAAACAGCGCCGCCCGCCATGGAGGTGTTGGAGGTGAGATAGGAGGAAGAGTCCAGAGCAAAGTTTAGTCGTTGTACAGTTCGATCGACGCGAATACCTCGGTTAGCGCTTTGATAGCCTGAAGAAGCAACGACCAAACTGTAAGATTTATCCTCGCCCAGGGTATTTGCTTTCATGTAGAGCTGGGTCGAGCCCGTTCCCTTTGCAATTTCAACGATGGCGTTCGCTCCATCCGTGGGAAGTTGCGTTTGGCAATTCACATCCGAAAAAAGTTTCGAAGCACTGAATCCCGTCATCGTGAGCGTCACTGTTGTTCGCACACGGACTGCGGCACGTTCCCCGCTTGTGGTAACCGCCTCGACCGTCATCGCCGGGCTACACACGCCCAAATCGAAAGGAACTACGCTCGCCGTTTCATTATTAATCTTCACCTGGAATTTTACCGGAACCGGAAAAATCCCACTCTGCTGCGTGGGCGATCCCTTGTACGACGCTGGTTTCGAGCCGTAGGAAAAAGATCCGAAATTACAGGCAGGCAAAAAGGAGAGAAGAGAAAGAATCAGGAAGGGGAGAAGTTTATTGGGGAGTGATTTCATTACGATTGTGTGGAAAGTTATCTATAAGATCATTCCAAGAATTGTGCCATGGCGCTACAGGCGAGAAATTGGTGAACAAGTGTAGAACTTTTAATCAAAGGGCCGAGAATTAGAGTTAACTGCCGGTGAGGATTGGAAGAAGGGTGTCTCGAAGGTAGACACCCTGTTTAGCCTTTAGACAAAGAAGACTTAAGGTTCTGAATTTTATTTAGAAATTAAGCCCAATATCGAGCACGACAATAGGTTGGAAATTCGCGGAACGTACTTCAACTGTTGCGATATTCGGGGATTGGATAAACTGCACGCCGGCCCCAACCCCAATATTCAATCCGAGATCCCAATAACCTCTCCACCCAAACGTCGTCAGAAGCCCTATTGATCCGGCATTCTCTTCGATTTCTATCGACCTGGTGAGAAACTGCACGTACCCGACTCCACCCTGAATCCACATACCGCGATAAAGATCCGTGCCGTAATAATTTCCCGTCACGAATCCGCCTAACGCCGTAACACTGGAAGTCTCACCCGAGGAAGAAAGAAAGAATGGTTTCAATCCCATCGCAAATTGAGGCGTCAGAGAAAATTGGAAATCGATAATTGGATAAAAAAAGCTTGTGCCAGCACTTAGCCCGGCAGCAAAATTACAAGTGTAATCGACCATACTGGAATCCGCTCCGACGGAATCAAGAAGAGTCATCGCGGGCTGTCGACCAGTGGACGAGACTTTCACGATATCCCCGCGAGCAAC
>JAHFAF010000483.1 GCA_023250715.1 Pseudobdellovibrionaceae bacterium
CTGAACACTACAGCTTGGTCAGTAAGTGCAAGCTTTGGAACTATCGAACGGCGCTGGGTGGGCGGGAAGAGGTCTTGAATATACTTAAACGCTCTAGTCTCTGGAAACAGGCGTGCCTGGCACTGCACTCCGCGGCTGAATTTCACGGATGTAAGAACACGAATCTACAGACACTGGAGCTCTACATCCTGAACCCGGAGCTAAGGGTACAGATCGAACAAAAGCTTGAATTGCAACTCCAGGAGCGTGGATACGAAATCCTGCTCATGAGGCCTTACTACAAAGCGATGTTGAGCAACCGAAAAGGCACCAAGCTCTTGACCAGTGAAAAACTGAAAGTCCCCGGTATCCACCTTTTCTACGCCCCCGCGTTGCTGACGTTCTTAGATCTCTATAACTTCCCTCTTCGCGGTAGGGAGCAGGCGGAGTTCATGGCCCAACGGATTCCGGAGCTAAAGCGCATTTTCAAGAAGGACTGATGGCTAACTATCTTGAAAAGGAGGATTTGGTAATCTCTGATTTTCTTAAGTCCATTGGTCCGTGGTGGAATCACGTCGCCATTAGCGGAGGGTATGCGCCCATCATCTACAAGCTCTATTTCGACAAGCGAAAAACCGGCAACCCGCCCGTGGGCACGCGAGATCTGGATTCCCTGGTTCCCCGGCGAGTCCCTGCTGCATCAAAGAAGGATATCGCCCAGCACTTGAAAGACGCGGGATTCAAGCACGTATTTCGAGACAGTGAGCAACCGGCGACTGAAGCCTACGTCAAAGAGATCGACGGCAATGAAGTGGAGATTGAGTTTCTGACCGATGATTCCACGAGGGGGGACAAAGAAAAGAACGTCACCATCGCGGGCGTAGTCGCTCAACCGCTCAGCTATCTCAAACTCAGCCTAAAGCGAACCATGAAGTTCCAGACCAAAGCCGGAGATTCGGGGAAGGTGGTTTCGCCCGGTGCCTGGATCTTTCATAAGGGCCTGACTTTCACGCGGCGAAAGGCCGAATCGAAGAAGCTCAAGGACCTCTATGGCATCTGGTATGTGGCCACGCAGCTAGGGAAGTTCTCCGACTCCGCAATTAAGGAAGTGGCCAAAATCGGAAAAGAGCATCTCTCCTGGCTAAAGACCTTTCGCGGAAACCTCCAAAACTTTGTCACCAATGCTTCTCCAGCAGCTTGGGCCAAGCTCGAAGCCCAGGACCCTTTTGGGGGCCTGAAGTGCGCAGCCTTCGAGAAACTGGTCGCTTCCTTCTGGGGAGGCTCTCATTGAGGCAAGAGAGGCACGGCAGCGGCCCCCTGCGAATGTCCTCGACCGGCTGACGAGGATTGTGCGCCACCTTTGCCAGACAAAGCACCGCCATCAGACTTCCGATCCATTCAAAGAGTTTCATAATCAGTTCCTTTCATCCCCGTCCCGACGGATTGAGCCCGTCGGGACAGGTGAAAAAAGGTCCTGAAAAGTTGGTGAGGAGGGAGAACGGACGTCCCGAAAAAGTCCCGATCGGGACACGTCGCAATGCTCAGCTCATTTCGGTGCAGTTTCTCTCAGTCGCGGATCGGAGTAACTCGTTGGTGTTATTTATTTCCCAATTTTAGCCACAACTTGGAAAATGGCGCATCGCGCCCTCTCCTCTCCGCCATAAATTTTTATCTGATTGAAATCACTGATTTAGAAAAATTGAACACTCGCCGTCGGGACATATCGGGACGGCACAATTCTCTGCACCCCAAAATTTTTTGAACCTTTCTCTTGAACCCTTCTGTTCCTACGGTGTCAGTTGTTCTGCAAGTCAGCGCCTATAGCCTCGATGAATCGTAAAGCGTATTGCTGGTCTGCTTCCCCATCGAACCGCTCTAACGGAATGTCGGGCGTGATTCCACTGACTTCATCCGTCAAATCGGACCTAAGGCGGGCACAGTTCGGAATGCGGACCCGCAAACGTGAGTTCCGGAGGGTTGGTTCCGGCGTTTTGAACATGAACCCACAACCCGAGCCCGCAGTCTTTGTTCCGATCAATTTGGCGGCTCTATTGTTTTGAAAGATGGCCGCTGTGGCCTCCGCGGCGGAACCTGTTCTGTCGTCCACGGCTACGTAAACTGGGCCCGTCCAGCTTCCTAAATAAGGTGCCGCAACAGTTGGCCAGTAAAGACTCTTTTCCGCTTCAGGGGATTCGAGTGCTCCGTATTTTAGAAAATCGAAAGCGCCGCTAAAGTAATTTTGACCAAAGGCGAGATTTGAACATTTCGAAACTAGTGGCGCCCAGGGCCTTCTCTCGCGCCAGACCCAAGACATATCGCATTTCTTTTTATCGAGAGCGATATTCTTGAGGCGTTCAAATTCCTTAGCGGCATTCTTGAGTGCAGATATCGCCAAAGAAGAAGTGGCGGCCTTTAGTGCTTTGTTTATGTCTGTTAGGTGCTCGTCATAGAACTCAACGGAGTCCGGAGCGGTCACGATTCCAAGTCTTGCAGATCTGATGTCACGAGAAGTGAACAACCGGGGGATCCAATCGCCCAGGTCATTTCCCCCTCCGTTTCCGCGAATGTCCAAAAGCACTGCCGAGACATCTAATTGCGACAAAGTTTTCAAGCGTTGGGAAAGGGACTCCATGAAAAGCAATTGTGCTCGATCACCGACTTGTCTCTGGCACTCAGAATCGCAATCGCCTGCTTTCTTGTTTCCTACTTGCTCTTTCCAAGCCTTTTCACATTCATTGGGAAACTCGTATTCGCGCATAACGGAAATTCGAATCACTCCCAGTTTTTTTCCATTAGACTTAGCTATTCCCGTGCGAAACGAGTCCATTTCGCCGACATTGAGAAGCTCAAATCCAGCCGCCACTTCGAAAGGTAGGGAGAAAGATGTTCCCTTCTTGTGCGCGAAACCCAATTGCGCGCAGGCAACCGGTGCGCTCTCCGACCTTTTTATGGGCGGCAGCACCACTTTGAATTTCGCGGGAGGGGCGGAACTGCCGGGAAGTAGCTCGAGATGTCCATCGTGAAACCCCTCGACAAAAGACTGAAGAGAGATTTTGGCTTCACGCTCATTCTTAGCGCTCTTGAGTGCTCGTAACGCTGTTTTGTGTAGCTCTGGAAGGTCTACTCCTCCTTGCGGAGAGGCGAACCACGTTAAATTTGCGTACGAACGTTCAAGGTGTT
>JAHFAF010000484.1 GCA_023250715.1 Pseudobdellovibrionaceae bacterium
TGAATCTCTTGACTGCGGCCGGTTCGGATTTAGAGCCCGCGAAAGCCGTGACGTTCTTGAGCGATCATTGGGATGAGTTCTGGGGGGAAGAAAAAATTTGCAATCGGGTCGTTTCTCAAACCTACAATATTCAAAGTCTTTGCCTGGATACCGAGCGGATGAAGGCCTGGATGGCGGAAGGGGAAGCGCCCATCCATTTGCGCCAGTATGTCGAGCTCGATTTGGGTCAAATCTTTTCGGGGAGCGAAGGGAAAACGGGGGTGCGCCTTCCCGGCTACCAATTTCGGGATCCGAAAAAGCGAGTGGCTAAGGAACGGTTCATTATTAGTTTTGTGGAGGCCTTTTCGGGACGGGAGGAGGAGGCGTCGAAAAACCTCATCCAAGCTTTGGCTGATGATTTTTTCCCGGAAGGGGCACAAATTCTCGCGATGTTGTCGTGGAAGAAAGGGGATTTCCCCCATGCGCGCGATTGGCTCGAGAAATCCAAGACCTGGTTCGAAGGGAGGAACCCTTCCAAGTTTCCTCCTGAATATTTTGAGGCCTCTTTATTCTTGGCGCGCACACAGGATCTTCTAGGGAAGCGATCCCAGGCAGTGCGGGGCTATCAAGCTGTGGCGGGGCACAAGGATCTAGAGGACGAGAACTTGAGGCGACTCGCCAAAAGGGAAGGGCCGTTCCGACCAGCGGGAGTTCGCCGTATCGTCATGCCCTATTCTTCGTATATTCCGTTCGAATAAGGACCTTACGAGGTGGGGATAATTACCATTGCCCCTAACATTTGAGTTGAGTCCAGTTCTTGATTTAGTTCTCCTTGAGGGCGCCGCGTTGAAGTCATATTCAACATGTAGAGATTTATATCCAGGGAGTCTAGATGAGTAATTTTAAAGCGGTGATGGCCTTAGCGTTTCTATTTTTAACAAGTTCCGCGGTGCCGTCCATAGTGTGCGAAGAAAAGGTTAAGGCGGGCGAGGACCAGCTTACGGTGACCATCGTTGGCTCTTCGGGAGTTCTTTACGAAGGGAAGGGAAAAGGGACGGCTTATTTTAGAATTAATGGAAACCGGACCGCAACCCAAATTAAGGTGTCGAGTGGTATCTCCAAGGTGGGTCTCAATATTTTCGACACTAAAACAGGCGGAGACGTGTTTAGTGTGAAGGCGGGGCGCATAGATCAAGAAGCCGATATGTTTGCAAACGAGAGCAATCGAAAGGCGAGCTGCAGATTTGAGGATGAGGCTGATACGGAGCCTGAAGCGCCAGAGGTTTCTAGTGATACAGACCTCAACGCACACCCTTCCACCATCGACCCTGCATTCGCTCACGGCGAAATTATTCATGCGGCAGAGGAAATCGCAGCTGATTTGGGATTTCGGACGTCCTACCCAACGTCTGTTGAGATCAAAACTCTCGAATTCACGCCGCGCCTAAAGGCAAAGTATTCCTTGTATCTTGTTTTTGAAGGGACTCCCTGGGAAGGCAAGCCATTCAATGGAATTTGTAAGGGAGCAGTCGAGGTGAGTCGCGTGCATTTTGCGAAACAGCCCGCCCACATGACAATTCTAGAAACTAAAGTGAACCATTACCAAATCATCGCGGACATGAGCAAATTTTCCTGTAAAAAAGGCAAACATGAGTCGGGAAATTAATTCGAAATAGGGAGGCCTTTCTTGTCACACCGGCGTTCGCCACCGGGACCAAGATCACTGAAACGATAAGCTCAAATATCGAGGGCGATTACCAGATTAGGTATCGGTGTTCCTACATGAGCGAAGACGGGGATCACAAATACCACGCTACCTCGGGTTCTTACGATCGGGCAGAGTCGCTTGCGAGAGAAGCCTGTCAGCGGAATCATGGAAGGTTTTGTATCTTTCTAGGCTGTGTAACTTGAATTATTGATTGGGTTATCCGCCGGGGGCTTGAGTCGCAAGAACGATCTTATCGGCACCGGCCGCTCGAGCCGCGTCCATGATCTTCACTGCTTTTCCGAGATATTTGAACATAGGAATCATGAAATAGCCTTGTCTAATTATGGAGTTACGGTGCGAATGTCCAGTAACTCAAAATGATGGGCCCTACCTCTCTAACTCCCTAATTCGTCGGCGCTAAGAATGCATTTTTTCTTCACAATACTTCTGTAAACTCGATGGACCGAGGATGGCTTTCGAATAGGGTTAGTTAGATTCTGTCGCGTTTCGCGCAGAATCTATCCTGAGGCCTTAAGCCGAAGGATCTCAACGCAGTATATGCCTACAAAACGAGATCCTTCACTTCGCTCAGGATAGTTTCTGTCGCGAACAATTGAAACGCGACAGAAACTAGTTAAGGATAGGAAATACAAAGAGACAATCCCGCCATCACGCCCGATCGCATTTAAACGACTGGTTCAGATTCGAATTCTCAATCGAGGATGGTCTATGAAGCCTTTTCAATTCGCAATATATCTAACGTTTACACTTTACCAGTCAGCCCTAGCTACCATGACTCCTCCCCCATCCTGCCCAGCAGGCGATTTTAATTGGTGGACTAATCTTGCGGGTGGTGCGGGGACGGACGGCCTGTGCAGCACTGCGATCTCATTCGCGACTGACACTCATCAGGTGGAATTGGATTTTTTCACGAGTAGTTGTACCTCCCAAGGCGGAAGCGCCGTGCTCGGAAATTCTAGATATAACATTGGAGAATCAATCGAAACTTCGAACACTTTCGGGGCGGCGCAATGTAGCGCCATTTCCAGTTTCTACCACCATTCGTTACTTCAATATGTAGTTTGTTGTGGGGCCGCTCCGAACCCACTTGCCACTGTTCCGCCATCTCCATCTTCCCCGGCGAAAGACATATGTAAATTTTTTAACGGACCGAACTCAGTGCCGACAATTGGTTGGGAGCAAACGAGAAACATCATCGAAGAAATGACAGCGCAAACCTGTGACCAGGCGATGGCTATGTCAGAGACGTCCTATAATTCGAAGTTAGTAAACCTGCATGATAAATGCGTAAAGGAGGGAGGAACCACCACGGAGTTATACTACGTAGTAAATGGCAATTGCAGTACATTAGCTCCAAGTGGGTTCAACCAGCACTCTAGAATGGGGGAAATGGTTTGCTGCCAAGATGCTTCTTCCTCTCCTGTTCGTGTGGCTATA
>JAHFAF010000485.1 GCA_023250715.1 Pseudobdellovibrionaceae bacterium
CTCTCGTCGCCAAGCCCTCTCTCTACGAATTTCTAAAAGAAAGTGGAATGCCACTCAAAGAGGAGAGTTTCTACGGACTAGGTCTTGCGCTGGGAAACGCGGAAACTTCGATGGAGAAGCTCGTCGATCTTTACTCGATCCTCCCGAATTGGGGAAAACAAAAACCCCTGCGGCGCCTTCTTAACGAGCCATTAGCCCCCGGAAAACAAAAACTCTCGCCTGAGGTTGCCGCTGTAATGATGGAAATGCTCGAAGAAAACCCGAGAATCGCACAGGGATTTCTCGATAAACTCACCCGAGGCTCTCACCCAGTGGCGTGGAAGACAGGAACCTCTTTCGCCTTCCGGGATGCTTGGTCCTTAGGTGTCGTTGGAAGATTAGTCGTAGCCGTGTGGGTGGGAAATTTCGACGGAAGAGGCAACCCCGCTTTCATCGGCCGAGACGCGGCGGCACCCCTGCTTTTCGGAATTATCGACGCCGTTCGAGCTCAGCTTGGAATCCCCGAACGAGTCACGCCGAACGGACTTGAAATTTCGCGCGTCCAAGTGTGCGCGCTATCGGGCAGTCTTCCCGGCCCTTACTGTCATCACAAGGTAACAACCGCTTTTTTGCCGGGAAAATCTCCCATCAAGACCTGTGAAATTCACCGAGAGATTCTTGTGAATGAACGTACGGGGAAACGAAGTTGCATGGCAGGAGCAGGAACAAAACCCCAAGTTTATGAATTCTGGCCTAGCGATCTACTTCGCCTCTTCCGCCTTGCCGGTATTTCAAGAAAAGTCCCACCCTCCGGAGACGAGACATGTCCGTTGAATGATCGAGCACGGCGAGGCTCCTCTCCAGAGATTACATCGCCCGCGAAGGATCTAGAATACCATTCTAGAATCTCAGGCCCTCCCGATAGAATTCCGCTTTCTGCTATTGCCGACGCGGACGTCGTTCTCTTGCATTGGTTTGCGGACGGAGCTTATCTGGGAAAGTCTCTGCCGTCTGAGGCCTTCTTCTGGAATCCGTCGCCGGGACGCTTTGCCATTCGGGTGGTCGATGATCAAGGACGGTCGGCCTCAAGAGAGATTACGGTTAAGGCCGAGGAATAAGGATGGTATCAGCGTTTGGCAACGAGAAGAACTCGCGGACCATTTCTTTGTTCCCGCCGATCGATAATTTCTATGTTCTTAAATCCGGCTTCTGTAAGGAGTCGCTCGATGTCCTCCAATAATAGCCACCGAGAAAAGTTCTTAGTTCCGGAAAAAACATCGGCGTGTCCAAACTCGTTCTTCCGTCGGCAACGATAAGTTTTCCCTTCGCACTCGTAGGTTTCCGTTGCCTGCTCCGGGAGCGAAAAATGTGTATCGAGCAACAAACCTTGTTTTACCCAACTTCCCATCCCTTTCAGGTGTTTCACCGGATTTTGCAAATGATAGAGCACGCCCACATGATGGAGCACATCGCTGTTTAGTCGGGAATAGTCCGTGTCCGCTTCTTCCAAATCGAACTTAAAAACTCTTGGGTGGTGATCGAAAAACGCACAGCGGATGATGGTCTTCACCACGTTCTCCACCCGTGCATCCACTGCCGTAACGTGCGCGGCATTCTGGCAAAGGCCCACGGTATGAACCCCTTCGAAGCAACCCACTTCGACGACATGGGATTGGCTCAGATCAAACCTCTCCCGCAAGATCGGTAGTCGAAAATCTGGAATCGTTTGCGGCTTTTCACGCTTCCCTTTCCAGGCGGCGTCACCGAATCGTCTGCCTCGCCCATCGACGGTAAAACAATTCCATTTGAGAATAGTGTTCAACTCGACCAAATCTTCATCACTGAGAGAGTCTACGAACGGCGTAGGAATGCGACCCTCGAGGTATTCCTTAAACGGGACCTCGATAATTTTAGGCCCTAAATATTTATGGAGGGTTCGTTTAATCGGCTCAAGCATCGAAGCCGATGCTAGTCACAAAAGAGCTAATCTACAAGATCGAGAAGACAGCCTCACCTCTGCTCGCAGAAAAACTCGATCTGCGGGGTCACAGCGTTTTCAAAGAGCGTTCCTTCATTCACGGTAGGGTCGAAGCGAAGCTCAAAACCCTTTCCGTAGTACCAGTATTCGGGGCCGTTATGGTCCACGCGATCCACTTTGAATTCAGTAGCCTCTTCGGTATCGGCGTAGCTATGAGGATAAACCGATGCCGTTTTTTCCGAAGTCTCGTCATTGAGAACAATGTTCACGATGGCGGGGTACCCATAGCCCGGTTCCATTTCCGTACAGTGCAAGGTAATTTTGTCGTTTTGAGCGAAGCTCAACATAGATAGGGTCAGAGCCAAAAAACTCAACGTGCGCATGAATCCTCCAGTTGAGAACCACCCTACCGCTGTTCCTCCACGAGAGAGTATTAATTGCGCAACGCAATATTAACTTTGGAATTCGGCCATAATTCAAGGCCCCTATGTTTTCACAGAGTGTGACATGGGGAACAGTTCTGTTTATTTGGCAGGAACAAAATACAAATCAGGCTTCCCGGCCTTCCTCTTAATGAGAGGTAAGAGGCTCGTAGAACTATTGTCGATGTCGAGAAATGAACCCCTCTTCACGAATGAAATTTTGGCATCGGAAAGGGCCTTTTCCTCTACCTTCAGATAGTAACCGTGAACCGCCTCTTTTCCTTGCTCGAGCTCTATTACGTTTAGACCAAGCTCATCCTTCACTTCCGCAAAAACTCGTTCCCCCTGCGCGCAGAATTGAAGACTGCTGGAACCCGTTTCCCCAAGCGCGTTTTTCACCTCAAGTACGTACCTCCCGCCCTTCTCGCTCACGTAAGCGGTAACGTCGCTTCTTTCTTTGGCCGCGCCCAACCAGGCAAAAGTGCCAACGGCCCATATCGGATGAATCGTCGTTTTCTCACTACAAACGGATTGGCTGGTGCCGAAATCATTGCAGGCGGTAAACACCAGTAAAGGAAGAGTCAGTAGGAGCCGCTTCAAACTTACCTCCGAAAATAGGAGGGCAGGAGGTATCACATTCGCGCGCACGACCGCAAGGAAAGCCATTTAACCCAAATAATTTCGAGGATTTCTTCACGCCTCTACTGACAAAGCCACCCTTCAATTATGACGATTGATTCGGGGCTTCGCCATTCTCGGC
>JAHFAF010000486.1 GCA_023250715.1 Pseudobdellovibrionaceae bacterium
TCAAAAAACTCTTCCTGGCTTATTGGGGCAAGAAGACTCCCCAGCCCGATTGCTTGCATAGAAAATGGCTAATCTCCGCGCGCGGCCAGATAACCCCCTCCCGAAAGAACGAAAGGAACAGCTTACACTTCCCGGGAGAAGTGCGATTCAAAGGATCGAAATGGGGGATTTCCCTAGCCTACTACGCGGACATTGCTGGCTTGTGGGCCTTTTTTACCCGCGACGACGTCGAACTCGACCTTGGTTCCTTCTTTAAGGTCGTTGCCACCGGTGTCATTCGCGTGCACGAAAACGTCTTTGCTGCCGTCATCGGGGGTAATAAATCCGAACCCTTTGCCACTGTTAAAAAACTTTACTGTGCCTTTAGCCATTTTGGTCTCGTTTCAGAAGTAAATAATGTTATCAACAAGCCCCGAATAATAACCAGTTTTTGTCCAATTGTCTCTCTCGTTTATCTTGGGGGGCTACCTTTCCCTGATCCGCCTTTTTTCCCTCCCCCACGTTGGTATTCGGCGGGCTCAGTGTTCGGCATCCCCTTCCTCCATTTTTCGAAGGACAATGGAAATGGTTCGGGAATCAATGCCCGCTCGTTTCATGAGAATAGTGGCTTTGTCGGTGTCGTCCGAATCGACCGCCTCGTAAAAGGCCTCCACCTCGCCTATGGCCGCAAGCTTTTCGAGAATTAGAGTTCCTTCAAAATCCTTTTCATCCATTTTTGCCCCAGTGGCACTCTTTTCCTGTCATGGTCGCGCACCAAAGCAGTCTGTGAGATATTTGTCTATAGATGGCATCTCGTAGAAACGATATCGATGTGCTCAAAGTCATGGGCGCGGCCGTCGTTTTCCTCTTTCACTGCATTCAGCCTTTCAATCCCAATGAACAATGGCACATTCAAAACGGCGATCGAAGTGTGATCTTAGGATATGGAATTTCTTTTCTCAACCTATGGATCATGCAGCTTTTCATGCTGCTCGCGGGGGCGAGCGCCTATTTCGCCCTGAAGCAGCGAAAGGCTTCGCAGTACATGAGGGAACGCATCACTCGCATCTTTCTCCCTCTGGTTATCGGGATTTTAGTCCTTGTCCCACCTCAGGTTTATGCCGAACGGCGAATCGAGGGACGCTTCACCGGCGGGTTTCTTTCTTTTTACCCGCATTTTTTCGATGGAGTCTATCCCGCCGGGAATTTTTCCTGGCATCACCTCTGGTTTCTTGCCTATCTCTTTGTGTACTCAGTCATCGCGTTGCCGTTATTTCAGATACTTAAGAACTATAAGCTGCCAAAGGTTTTTCACCGGCCATGGGGCCTTCTTCTTTTTGCCGCACCCTTGGCCGTTTTTCATGTCGCGCTATTTTGGAAATTTCCGCCAAAGAATAATTTAGTTGAGGATTGGGGGTGGCATTCGCAGCTTTTCCTCGTTTTCGTGTATGGGTACCTCCTGGTATCCGATAAGTCTCTAGAGAAAACGATTCAAGATAGATGGCGTGCGTTTCTAAATTTAGCGGCCGGTCTTACGATAATCGTTTTCGTTTTGAGGGTTATTCCTTTTTCAGAAGACCCTAATCTCGCCTGGGCGTTCTACGCAGTAAAAGCAGTCTTTTATCGTTTCTGCGGTTGGAGTTGGATTGTTGCGATATTAGGATGGGGGCGACAACGCTTGAATCAGCCTTTTCCCTGGCTCGAGGCGGCTTCCCGCGAGGCATATCCCTTTTATATTCTCCACCAGACGGTGATTGTCTTAATAGCGTCGAATATCGTGATCTGGCCTTTTCCCATTTTTATAAAATTTCCATTGCTGTTGGTGACAGCGGGAACTTGTACACATTTTCTCTACCAGACCTGTTTGAAGTGGCCGGTTACAAGAATTGCATTAGGTATAAAAATGCCCCTCTCTCGCTAAGAGAAAGGGGCTATTCTAAGAGGCTAGTGGTTGAGATCAAGTGGACGATACTTCGTGAGTTTCGCTGGCTCGGCAAGCAGCACAGAAGTGTTCTGGATGTACTTCGCAAGAGGTGGAGCACTCAGGTGCCACTCGATGGCTGCTTGATTCACCCATCGGGTGTAGAAGACTACTTCCGTGGGATCGTCGATGGATTGCTGGACGAACCAGGCGATATTGCCGGGTTCCGAGCGACTGAAGGCGACAATCTTTTTCACTTCTTTCAAGAAAGCGTCTTGTGTGCCGGGTTTAAGCTTGAGGTGAGTGAGGTATGCGAGATTTTCTCGTGACTCCTTGCTCGCTGTTTGTAGGGGCTTTGTCCACTCGATACGTAGACTGCCGTTTCCGAATCTTCCGGTAAGAAGGAGTCTTGTGTCGGTCAGTTCAATTTTTCGCGAAAGTTTCTTTCCGATTAGGTCCGCTCGGTTCGAATTCGTGATTTCATGGATGACATCATCGCCCTTGATTTCAAAGGTGCCAGAATAGAACAGGAATTTCTCCGGGTCCTCGCAATTGATGGCGACCGCCACCCCACCGCCGTGCTCGTAAATGATCTTGCCTTTTGCCCCCTCGCAGAAGAGCGATTCTTCGCCGTCTTGGGAGATGAGGACAAAGTCCTTTAAATCCCAAGTTCCTGTAAGTTTTGAGTGGATGGGGCCGGCGTAAGCGGTGTGCCAGAGTGTAATTGCCAAGAGACCGATTTGTTTTAGTGTTTTCATTTTTCCCTCTGAATCAGAAACTAGACCTTCTTGCGGAAAACAATAATACACGTTAAAAGCAACATACTTTTTCCTATGGGGAAACAATGAGAATAGAGGATATCAGCGCCTGGGAGGCTTTTCAGGCGGTTGCGGTGCAAGGGAATTTTTCGAAGGCAGCGAAACATCTTCGCCTCGGTGTGCCTCAACTCAGTAAGAGGGTTTCGAAATTAGAGGACCAATTAGGGGCTCGTCTTTTCACGCGATCCACACGTAGGGTGGCCCTCACCGATGAAGGGAGGTCGTTGCTTCCCAAGGTAACAAACGTTCTGGAAGACTTGACGGGTTTGGAATCCAGCTTTGAGGCGAGGCAAACGCTTTCAGGTACCATCCGAATTACAGCGGTACCTTTCATTGCGCATCGGCTCCTTCTTCCGGCCATTTCAAGCTTCACCAAACTTCACCCTAATGTGAAATTCGACA
>JAHFAF010000487.1 GCA_023250715.1 Pseudobdellovibrionaceae bacterium
ACTCGACCTTTTCTTTTCCCTCGATCTTGAATTCGAGAACGTACTGAAAGCGCTTCACTACCTCGAGCTCGAACTGAACCTTTTGTTTCGCACCCTTTGCGGGAGAAAGGCGTTTTACATCCACCACCTCGGGTAGAAACTTTGGATAATTCTCGAACTCCGTGATGGCGCGAAAGAGCGCATCCGGACTCACTTTCATCACTTTATCTCGGAGAATCCTGGCCATCGCTCACCATCCGTATCGAGGTTTTTTGGAAAAATGATGATCCGTATGAATCTCGCGGATAGTACCCGTTTCTGATCGCATCACGATCGAGTGTGTGTGAGCACCTCCGCCAAAATACCTAACCCCCTGCAAATAACTTCCGTTCGTAATCCCCGTGGCAATGAACATGACGTTTCCACGCGCCAGATCCTCGATCGTGTACACGCGGTTCTCATCCGTGATTCCCATTTTTTTCGCCCGAGCTCTTTCGTGGTCGTTCCTGAATTTCAAAACACCCTGCATGTCTCCACCCATGACCCTCAAGGCGGCGGCCGCAATCACTCCTTCGGGAGCTCCTCCAATTCCTATCAGCGCGTCCACACCAGCATTGGGCCGAGCCGCCGCAATCGCGGCCGAAACATCTCCATCTCCAATGAGCCGAATCCGAGCGCCGGCGGCTCTTACTTCAGCAATTAAATCTGCGTGCCTAGGTCTATCGAGAATAATGACCATGAGGTCCTCGACCGTCTTTTGGGACGCCTTCGCGATCTCTTTTAAATTCCAGGTAGGACTCTTTGTAATATCAATCACACCCTTCGCCGCCGGACCCACCGCGATTTTGTCCATATAGGTATCGGGCGCGTGCAAAAGATTTCCAGGCTCCCCGGCCGCGATTACGGAAAGAGCTTCGCTTCTTCCCAATGCTGTAATCGTGGTGCCTTCCAAAGGATCGCAGGCAATTTCGATTTTCGGCCCTTCGCCAGGTCCGATTTTTTCTCCAATGAAGAGCATCGGCGCTTCATCGCGCTCGCCCTCTCCGATTACGACCGTTCCATCGAACCGGATGGAATCGAACGCCTTTCGCATCGATTCCACAGCCGCCCTATCGGCCTCTTTTTCATCCCCTTTTCCAATCCAACGCGCCACAGAAAGCGCGGCCGCTTCAGTCACTCGAACAAACTCCAACGCCAGGTTGCGATCCATAGAATCTCCTTGAGAACTCGTTGTTTAACACGGGAATCGAAGGAAAAAAAGTACGGAGGGAGCCCAGCTAAGGGCTCCCTCCGTACTAGGGGGGTGGAGGGGATACATCAACTCTTTGAGACGTTTAAGGGGAATCAACCGGTCTCGCTATAAAAGACGCAAGGTCGCGCAAAGGTGTGACAATCCGAGGGCTCGTCCAGCGAAGCGGACTAGCCCTGGGTAGAAAATCCCACTAAGATAGCTCGATGGACGATTTGTTGAAGCTATATCGCCAGAGAAAGAGGGACCGGCAGCAATCCAGGACCAAGCGCCGGGTCGCGACCGAAAACTCGCCTAAAAAGCTCAAGGACCTATTGGGAATTTACTTCCAAGCTGATCCTCAAGCCATGCAGAGGATTGAAGAAAGCCGAGCCCTTCTAGCTTGGCCGGAATACGTGGGAAATGCTGCAGCGCGTGTCTCTCAGGCTCTACGGGTACGAGGAAAAACATTAATCGTTCAGGTACGGGATCCTATCTGGATGCAACAGCTCTCGCTTTTGAAATACGAGATGTTGAAGCGCTATATGAAGGATTTTCCGCGCCTGAAAATCACCGACATTTTCTTTACGAGGAGCTAATTATTCCGGTGCTTCCGAATCCGCCCTCGGCTCTTTCAGTTTGGCCCAAGCCCTGCGCTTCTTTCCATTCGATCTGCTCGACCTTCTGAAGAATGAGTTGGGCAATGCGATCCCCTGGCGAAACTTCGAAGGATTCTTGACCCAAATTGATCAGAAGCACCTTCACCTCGCCCCGGTAGTCGCTATCAATTGTTCCCGGCGCGTTGATCACCGTCACCCCTTTTTTGAAGGCCAAGCCCGAGCGGGGCCTAACTTGAATTTCATAACCAGGGGGAATTTCAAACGCTAGCCCTGTGGGCACAGCCACCCTCTCACCCACACGGATAATCAAAGGGGAATCGAGACAGGCCATCACATCGCAGCCAGCGGAACCGGCCGTCATGTACTGGGGTACGATTGCTTCTGAGCTGAGCTTTGTGAATTTCACTATCGGCATATTCATTTCTCCGCAAAAATACTCAATCGACGAGCTCTGGGCTTCGTCTTTGCGATGGTCACGATCGTCTCTTTCTCTGCCTTGAAAAGTCGTTTTGCGAGTTGCTGAATAGAGGACGGGCTTACCCGCTCTATTTCGCCGATCACTTCATCCACAGTGACATACCGGCCAAAAACGACTTCATTTCTCCCTAAGGATTCCTGCCGGGTGTCCATCTGATCCGCGCAAAGAAGGATGGTTCCCTTGAGCTGTCCTTTCACTAAATTTAATTCCGCCTCCGTCAAAGGCTCTCGAATCAGCCGTTCGACTTCTCTTCCGATAATCTGCAGGCATTCCCTCAAAGAACGAGGGGCGGTTGCCAGATAGATGGTAAAGACTCCGGTCTCGGTAAAGGGGACGAAATCACACTCCACCGAATAGGCAAGGCCCGCCTTTTCACGAATTTCCTGAAAGAGGCGGCTGCTCATCCCGCCGCCTAGGAAAAAACTCAAAATAAGCGCATCAAAGCGTTGAGGACTCTTAAAACCGATTCCTTCGAAGCCAATAAGCAGATGGCTTTGATCGGTCTCCATGAGTACCCGACGGCTCCTTGCCTGGTATCTCGCGCTCGGCGGCCTGAGAGTTAAGACTTTCTGATCGGAGGATCCCACGAAATATTTCTCGCACAAGCCTTTTAAAGTCTCAAAATCAAAATTCCCCGCTACAGAAAGGATCATGTTATCGGGCCGGTAGTGAAGCTCGTAGAACTTCACTAGCTCCGCGCGCGAGAGATCTTGGATGGTCTTTTTAGTCCCGATGATGGTTTGCCCAAGCGCATGCTTTTTCCAAACAGAAGAAAAAAAGACATCGTGAATCCAGTCGTCAGGCGACTCCTCTA
>JAHFAF010000142.1 GCA_023250715.1 Pseudobdellovibrionaceae bacterium
CGAAAAAATTACCGCCATTAATGATGCCGTTCGTTTTGCGGCGGCTCAAGCGATGGGAGTGCCGGTAGATTCACAGCTTCCAATCCCCTTGGCTGGTGACATCACAGCGGCCTTTGAGCTTTTCTACACGGGAAGATCCCCCTCCTCGGATGTGGTGAGATCTCTCGATTCACTGGCTCGAGAAGCACAACAGTTGGGAGGAGAAATCGAATCTTGGCGCTTTCTGTTTCTCGCCCTTTGTATCAGTCCTGGTTGGCAGATTCCGTGAGGGTAATTCTAAGGTCTAGGCGTTGTGCCGGACTACCCGCATCAGGTAGTTCCCGATCATATGATTGAAGATGAGGTGCATGTCTTCTACGGGGCCGTATTCCCCTTTCGGAGTATCGACGTGAAGGCGGATCGCGCAAGATTGTGCTAGAAGGCCGCCGTCAAAGCCCGTAATCCCTACTGTGATTCCACCTCGAGTATTGGCGTATTCCACGCCTTTTAAAACACTCGGCGAATTTCCCGATGCGGAGATAGCAATTACCACATCTCCCTTAGCTAAAAGCGCTTGAAGTTGTTGAACAAAGATTTGATCGTATCCCGAGTCGTTTCCTACTGCTGTGAGAACGGCGACGTTATCCGTAAGGCTTACCGCCTTGAAGGGCTTGTGCGCTCCTCGCGTGCCAATAGTCAAATCATTCGCAAAATGTGAGGCAGTGGCGGCGCTCCCGCCATTCCCAATAAAATAAAGAGTGTTCCCTCTTTCTCTCGCCGCCAGAAAGCATTCGATGACCTTTTCGACGGCGCGTGCATCCATCTTTTCAAGCAGTGTTGAGAGATAGGAAGCATAATTCCTGACGAACTTCGCAGGAGTCGAGCCTTCTTCGAAAATCTTATCGACGTGGTTCGCTTGAGTTTCCATTTGTGGAGATAGGCAAAGCTTCTCCGAAAATAGGGGGTTATTCAAGCGTCGGATTTTATGTGGCGAGTCAGGCGGGTTCATGCCGCAGGAAACGGCTGAAGTTTTGGCCACGCTGGTAGGTCTCGGCAAACTTCGAATAGTCCAGACAAAGAAAAATGGCTATTCCATAAAAAAGATAATTGTATCCATAAAGCAAATATACACTTACGTGCAGGCCCGCCATAAAAACTGCCAGTATCAGTCGGTACTGATTCTTTAAGAAGGGGATGAATAAGACGCTTAATTCCAGAAAAAAACCTACTCCGGCTGAAATATAGCCGTAGAAAATCTGGGTGAATGTTGAAGTTGTGTGCGGAAAGTTTAAAGGTTCTGATATGAAAAGACTTTGTTCCAGCCGCTCCTTGGCGAAGTTTTCTAGGTGATTTTGGAGGGGCCATAGCCACGAGGATTCGATGCCCTTGTTTAATCCGGAGTGAGAGTAATAGTAGGCTATGTAAAGCCAGTACAATGCCACGGGCCATGAGTAGCGCGGCGCCATTTTCCAGGAAGAAGGTTTTCCAATATAGTACAGCGTGCCGGACTGAGTGAGCCCTAATATGAAAATCATACCTAACGGAATGGTTGTGGAGCCATCCAAGGTTCTGGATATGTAGAGATACAAAGCGCAGAGATGGCCAAATAATACGAAGACCACCCAAGCTGAAAGTCGCGGAAAAACTCCAACTAATCCGAGACACGCAAATCCCGCAGTAACACTCTGTAAAATACCTAGGCCGTGCGGACTCAAATGAGGAACCCAGCGGTAAATGAAAAGGAAGCCGGGGAAGTAGTAATACAGGGGGGGATCCCAATAAGAGTTAATCGAATAACGATGAAACTCTTCATACGCTGCGTTGGGATAATATCCGATTGTGGTGAAGTCCCAGCTAAGCAATAAGTACGCAAGGTAACCAAATGCAAAAAACTGAATGAAATATAAGTTGAGCGGGTGACGCGGCTCTAGAAAGGTCAGAGGCGAGAATGGGGACCCTACAAGATTTCTGATCGTGTTGTTAGTCACTTTGGACAATCTTTCTTAGGGCGATCTTGCCATCTGAGGGTTCCCTCTCGATCTCAGATTCAATTCTTGCTCCCACTAATTCACCATGACCGCTGGCCAGCTTAATCTCTATTGACCAAGTGGAAAGGCCCTTAAGGGCGTTGGCGTCTGGATATGCCGAGTAATCGATTGGAAACCAGGAGCGATGAAAGGGGTTTTTCCAAGAGCGGGGTATTAAAAAGTCGGTTCCACGAGAGGCATTCCTCAAGCCATTTTGAATCAATAGGAAATTGGTTTGTGGGTACTTTTCCAGGATATCAGGCCATGCATTGTAGGTAAGGCCTGAGTTGACGGGATAGATATGCTCCGTGCCCTCATAGCGAGCAAAGAGGATCGAATCATCGAGGTAAGTCGCACCCGTCGGGGGGGCGATCAGGCCAGCGTATTGCAGGTTTAGCCCCTTTGCTAAGTCGTCTCTTATACCTCTTTCAGGCAATCCCCACTCTCGACTTTGTGTTCGTTGTCGGGATTCAAATCCTTTATTCATCCACCCTGGTTGCCCTTTATGAATAAAAAGAAAGTGAGTTTTGAATAAAGAACAAATGATCAAAATAGTGCAAAACAAGATGATCTTGCGTTTTTCATTCCTAAAAGATTTTTCAGAATACCAAGAGGCTACTTGCGTGAGCGATCTTTTGATTGGGCCAACAAAAAGCATAACGATTACTAATATAAGGCGTTGGTAGACGATCAATCGTCGGGGAGAGTTCTCAAGCGAGAAAACATGAACTCCATATTGCGGAAGGCTGGGTAAAACCGCTGCTGATAGGACGAGAAGAAAAAATAGTAAAGTGAGGAAAATCGAGATCGAGTCTGGAGAGCAAAAGAACTTCCGTGTCTTACTCATACTCAAGGCCACTAAGAGGGTGAATTCATCGATAAAAATAAACTATTAGCTTTGAGTGGCAAGCGAATAGAGCTTCAGGCTCCTCACTCTTTTCGAAGGCGCGGAGCATTGGCCTTTTTGAATTGCCTTCGATATTCTTGGCCACGCCATGAATTATTCTCCCTCTAAAGTTCCTCAGCATTATCTTCCCGGGTTTAATGCGTTGCGATTCTTGGCAGCCTCTACCGTAGTTTTCCACCATTTGGGAAGGCAGGCCGAATTGAACTCCATCCCTTTGCCGACACTCCCACTTTTTGAAACGGCGGGACCGTTGGGGGTTCAATTTTTTTTCACCCTGAGTGGCTTTTTAATTACTTATCTATTGGGTTTGGAGGTGCGAGCAACCGGGCGCATCGACGCCCAGGCCTTTTACGTCCGGCGTATTTTGCGGATTTGGCCGCTCTATTACTTCGTGCTGTTTTTAGCCTACTTTGGAGTTCCACTCATATTTGGAGCAATCTCCTGGCGTCCTCCTTTCATTGAGAAGTCGCTCTTGAATTTGCACCAAACATTTCCGAGTTCTTTCCTCTTTAGTTTTTTCTTGATGCCCAACATTTCATTGAAGGTCTATGGGCCGATATTCTTGGCTGGGTTGCTTTGGTCCGTGGGCGTGGAAGAACAATTCTATGCAGTTTGGCCCTGGATACTTAAATGGTTAAGTTGGCCCCGTGCCTTCGTTGGGTTGCTACTGACTAAGGTTTTCATTGTGCCGTGGATAGCAAGAATTACCGGCTCCGCCGTCTTCACCTTCTTGGCTGAAACTCGGTTCGAGCTCATGATTTGGGGGGGCATGGGAGCCTGGCTCCTGTTGAATTATCCGAGAATAGTACAATTTTTTTTCCAAAACAGCCTAGCAAGATGGATTTCTCCCCTTCTCCTTTTCTTCGCCTTGACCCGGAATCTACTCTTCACCGGACCTGCTTTTGTTTTCGTTCTCTTGAGCTTGCGAGAAGGAAAGCTGGGACCGTTCTTACTGGAAAACTGGTGGCTGAAATACTTAGGGAATATTTCTTACGGAATTTATCTTTTGCATCCGCCAATAATCTTACTCGCTCTTTACTTGGGGCAACGCTTTCACTCGGCAGTACTTGTATACGTCGTGGCATTTTTTCTTACTCTTCTTTTCGCCCACCTATCCTATCGTTATTTCGAAAGGCCCTTTCTTAAGTTGAAAGAGCGCTGGGCGCGAGTGCCTGGAGGCTACGTGCCAGAGCCTGTTCCCATCGCCCAGACGATGAGAAATGTCGGATACTGTGAAATGACCTCGTAATCGTTGAAGGCCGCCCGGTTGGCGGAATTGGGTCGCGTTTCCAATATTTTTTGGGTGGTGAACCCGGCCGCGTAAAGTGAGTTGATAATATTTTCCAGTGTGTGGTGGAAACTCAAAAATTCCGTGCCGCACATTCTCCAGTAATACCCGTTGTTGTGGAAATAGGGGAGGGCAACCACAGAGTTTTTTTCCCGCCGGATGCACTCTTCAAAGGGGTGGTGCAAGGAAAAGACAAAAGAGCCACCTGGCTTCAGCACACGGGAGACTTCCCGGATCGTTGGCGCCAGGTCCTTCAGGTAATGCAAGACCAAAGAACTCGCGACGAGGTCGAAAGTCCTTTCCTTGAATGGCAATTTTTCAATAGTCCCGACGAAAAACTCATTTTCTGGAAAATCCTGCCGGGCAATTTTGATCATTTCTTCGGATTGATCGATGCCGATGACGCATCCGGCCCCCAAGGCCATGAGGCCTTTGGTAAGTAGGCCGGTACCGCACCCGAGATCGAGAGCGTGGGTACCCTTTGCGAGCGGCCTCAGGAGGGACTCCATCGCTGGAACTTCCATAAGATCGTTCCATGCGGACGAAGCCGGATCTTTTCGTTTTTTCGAATAGGTTTCCGCAATCCGATCGTACGTTTCTTTTACTTCTTCCGAACTCATAAAATGTACTGGTGGGCGAACACGGGCTGTCTTACGCGGCCCCTCGGGCCGCTGCAGACCGCCGGTGAAATCCCGCGATCCTTTATCTTTCTTTCTTCAGCGGCTACCGCAGCGGGATTTCCCTTCGAGCCCTGGAGCAAACGCTTTCGCGTTTGCACATTACTCCGCCACCCTACGCATTCGCGTATGGTGGGCGAACACGGGCTCGAACCGTGGACCTATGCCTTGTAAGGGCATCGCTCTAACCAACTGAGCTATTCGCCCTACTTCCAGAGCTTGCGAGCCCGCAGGGCGAAGCAATCTCGTGGACCTGACTCCTTCCGTGAGATTGCTTCGGCCTACCGGCCTCGCAAGTTCAAGTCTAAGCGAAGAAGCCACGGGTCTTCGACTCCCGCAGATTCGGTCCAACCACCATGTCTACACCGAACCGAAGCCTATGGTAAACTAATGTCCTATCATGCCGGAAACACAGCAAAGAGTTGGCATCATGGGCCTTGGAAGGATGGGCCGGTGTTTAGTCCAGGGGCTCGTCGAGTCGAAGACGGTCTCGCGCGACCACATTTTCTTCACCACCAAGCATGAGGAGACCGCGAAACGTGTTGCCGAAGAGCTCGGCATCCACCGTTGTGAGAGCAATGCGGCGTTGGTGAAGCAATGCCCCACCCTCGTTCTTGCCGTAAAGCCGCAAAATTGTCGGGAAGTCCTGGGTGAGATAGCAGGCGGGATGGGGAAAGAAAATACTTTGGTTTCTATCGTCGCCAGCATTTCGACAGGTGATATGGAGTCGGCCTTGGGTGCGAAGGCGGCCGTTGTTAGAGCGATGCCGAACACGCCTGCCTTTGTGAGAGAGGGTATTACGGCTCTGTGTCTCGGATCTCATGCCGGGCAAAGGGATTGGGACCGCGCCTATACGCTGTTCAAGCCGCTTGGCAAAGTTGTGAAAGTCGATGAGCGTCACATGGACGCCGTGACGGGCTTGAGCGGGTGCGGGCCTGCTTACATCTACATGGTCTTGGAGTCTCTTACGGACGGTGGGATAAAGGTAGGCCTTCCGAGAGATTTAGCGACGCAATTGGCGGCTCAAACAGTGTTAGGGGCTGCGAAAATGCTTATGGAAACGGGTCGCCACCCGGCCGCTCTTAAAGATGAAGTCACGACCCCCGCTGGCTGCACTATCGACGGATTGATGGAGCTGGAAGAGGGAAAATTGCGAGTCACTTTGATTAAAGCAGTAGTACAAGCGACTCGTCGCGCGAAGATGCTAGCAAAACAAGCTTCCCGCTAGTAGAAATCCAGATAGAGAAAGGGCCCCCCAAATGCCTGACCACGAGATTGTAAAAATGAATGTTGGCGAGCGGAACTTCGACTTTCCCATCGTGGAAGGGACAGAAGGCGAACGCGCCGTCGATATCGGTGCTCTCAGATCGCAAACGGGGCTCGTCACCCTCGATAATGGCTATTTGAATACTGGATCCTGCCAAAGTGCTATCACGTTTCTCGACGGGGAGAAGGGGGTCTTGAGGTACCGGGGTATCCCGATAGAACAATTGGCCGAGCAATCCACTTTTGTGGAGGTGAGCTATCTTCTCATTTACGGAAGGTTGCCGAATCAGTTGGAGCTCGATGCATTCACGAGAAACCTCACGCGCCATACAATGATCCACGAGGACATGAAGCGGTTCTACGATGGTTTTCCTAGAGACGCGCACCCGATGGCCACTCTCTCCTCCGCGGTGAATACCCTCTCTACCTTCTATCAAGACGCGGGCCCGGATCAGATGGATCTCTCCATCTATCGACTTTTAGCAAAGGCTCCCACGATCGCTTCTTATTCCTATAAGAAATCGATCGGACAGCCCTTCGTCTATCCCACGAACTCGCTCGACTATTGCTCGAATTTCTTGAAGATGATGTTTTCGGTGCCGGCGGAAGACTATGTCGTCGATAAGGAGGTCTCTAAAGCGCTAGACCTTCTTCTTATTCTCCACGCTGATCACGAGCAGAATTGCAGCACTTCAACGGTTCGTCTTGTCGGAAGTAGCCGCGCCAATCTCTATGCTTCAGTTTCGGCGGGGATCTGCGCTCTCTGGGGCCCACTCCACGGTGGGGCGAACCAAGAAGTGGTCGAAATGCTTCAATCCATCCACGAGTCCGGTACGGATGTGAAGAAATTTGTGGACCAGGTGAAAGACAAGAAGTCTGGGGTAAGGTTGATGGGGTTCGGTCACCGCGTTTACAAGAACTTTGATCCGAGAGCGAAAATCATCAAGCGCCATTGCGATACTATTTTGAAAAAGCTCGGCATCAATGATCCCTTGCTCGATATTGCAAAACGCTTGGAAGAGGCGGCTTTGGCCGATGATTATTTTGTATCCAGAAAGCTTTACCCGAACGTCGACTTCTATAGCGGGATCATCTATCGGGCGATAGGTATTCCCACCAATATGTTCACGGTGATGTTCGCTCTGGGCCGTCAGCCCGGGTGGATCGCTCAGTGGAAAGAGATGATGGAGACTCCCAATCTCAAGATTGGCAGGCCTCGACAGATTTACGTCGGGCCGAAGGAGAGATCCTACACGCCCATCGCCCAACGTCGTTAGAACTGCACCATCCCCGCAAACATGAATTGGCTGAAGGACTCCGCTCCAGTCGGAGTCGTCGAGCTATGCGGCTTTAGAGCGCTCGCAAGGTTTCTCATGTGAAAAAGGAGGCCTGCCACCACCCTGGGCGAAAAATTATAGTAAAGGCCCAGGCGTATTCGATCGAAGGAGCCCTTGGAATTCGACGCTGCCGGTGTGGTAGATCCCGTGGCGGAAGAAGAAAAAGAAGCCGCCCCATCCAAGGTGTGCCCATATTCCCCTGTGAGGGTGACATAAGGAGAGACCTCAATATCTAGGCCTCCCGAAAGAAAAAGTCCGGAGACTTTCTCGCTGCTCGAGGTTTGCGTGCTGGTCACCGTGAGGGTGTGTTTCAGTCCCAAGAGCCCAAATCCCACGCCGACCCGAGGGATAAAGATCCCGAGGGGAATCTGCCCAATCAATTGAGCGAGCACGCCCGTTTGTTGAAGGGATTTTACTTGGGCGTTCGTCCCTTGCGTATCCGAGATCTCCACATCGGGGGCAATTCCGACAAATCCTTCCACTTCTGCCCCGAAATATTTTCCCAGACGTCCCTCAAGAATCCCGCCCAAGAAGAAATTTTGTGTCAGTGCCTGCTCTACGCGCGCATTCTGCGAGGAAGAGTCGCCGGATTTGACGCTACTCACGCCTCCGAGAATTCCAAAGCGAAGCCGCGAGCGTGTAGGCCCCGGGGAGCTGGGTTTTTCAGTTTCGGTCGCTTCCTTGGAGGCTCCCGACTCTTCATACGAAGTCACTTCGCGCTCTTCTTTCTGCGGCTCGGGCTGCCGTTTGGGCGGCGGAGGGGGTTGCTCCGTTATGGAACTTTCGGGGTCGTCGTAATTTCTCTCTACATCCAACCCATCATCCGTTTCGACGACAGGTTCTCTTTTTTTGTTGAATCGCTTTCCTCTGGGGACATCGTTTGGCTGGTTCCAACTAGGGGTGTCAGGCCGCCGTTCGCGCCAGTCCTCGTCCTCCTTGGGAAAAGCCTCACCCCATGTGACACGACTCGCCGCAAGCAATGTGAGAAGAATCCATCTTCGGGGCATCTTTAGATTATAATGTACTTTTCGTCCGGTTGACGTCGCGCAGTCTAAATTGTTAAATTTCAGGTCTTCTACATAGGGAAAAGTGGCAAAACAAAAGATTACATCTAGTAGTACGGCAGAATACTTTTCTAAGAACCTTCAACAGGTCGGATTTTCTTCGCCCACCAAGGCAGTGCTAACCACTTTGAAGGAAGCGGTGGATAACTCGCTGGATGCCTGTGAAGAGGAGGGAATTCTTCCCGATATTGACGTTGAAATCGAGAAGGTCGGTGCCGGAACCATCAAAAACACCGATCTCATCCGCATTAAGGTCACGGATAACGGCCCTGGATTGGATGCGGAGGAGATCACCCAGGTTTTTGGGGAATATTTGGCCTCTTCTAAGTTTGGGCGAGGCCGTTGCTCGCGTGGGCAGCAGGGGATCGGGATTTCTGCGGCCACTACCTGGGCGCAATTGACGAGCGCTAAGGGTGCAAAGGTGATCACAAAGACTGCTCGCATGCGCCAAGCCGTCTCTGCCTATGTCCAGGTTGATATCAAGAACAATAAGGGTCTCTTAAAAGATAAAAAGACATTTGCCTGGGATAGGCCTCACGGCGTCAGCGTGGAGTTCCTGGTCGATGGGAGAATTCAGCTCCAGGGTGAGGGAGGGCTATTGACCTATCTCACGGGAACAACACTGGTGAACCCGCACCTTACGATGAAGTACAAGCTTTTGGATCAGCCCTGGCAAAAGGTGGAGCGGGTGTCTAATGATTGTCCCACCATTCCGCCTGCTACAGAGCCACACCCGCATACGATGAAGTTGGGGGAGTTTATTGCCCATTCCCATCTGTTTGGGCGTGTGACGGTGAGAGTGTGGTTGAAGAAGGGATTTTCCCGGATCACGGATAATACGATCCAAGAATTTGTTAAGAGCGGGCTGAATAAGAAGTTCCTGGATCTTTCCGTCGATAAAGTGGCCGATTCCGAATTTAAGGACATTTTTGCGGCCATTCATAAGACAGAGCTGATGTCGCCAAGCACGAAATCGGTTTCAACTATTGGCGAAGCAGCTTTTTCAAAAAGCATTCGCCGGTTGGGCGAGGTGGATTTCTTTTCCGTTGTGACGAGAAAGCCCACTATTTGCGATTTCAAGCCGGTGGCAGTGGAAGTGGCGATAGCTCGTTTGAAGAATGCGGTGAAGGTTGAGCCGGGAGAGGAAGGCCCCTCTCAGGTTTTGCGTTTTGCCAATCGCGTACCCTTGCAGTTCGATAAGTCGGCTTGCGCGATGGTAAAGGCTATCGAGACGGTCAATTGGCGTACCTATGGACTCGCGCAACCCAAAGATAGCTTGCCGATGGGCCCGTACGTTATTGCGGTAAGCTTGGTTTCTCCTTTTATTAAGTTTAAGAATGCATCCAAGGAAACGGTGGATGCGAGCGACGAGCTAGTCGAAGAGTTACGGCGCACCCTCATTCAAGCCGGCCAGAGACTTTCACGACACATCAAGCACGAGCATCGCGAGGCGGCTCTGGAGGAAAAGCTCCGGCACATCGAACAATTTTGCCCGATACTCGTCGATTGCCTGTGTCGGATTACAAGTGCCCCGGCCAATCGTAAGAAGAAAGCAACGGACGGAATCATCAAGCTTTTAGGCCGCGACGTGAATACCGCGAAGAAGAAGCTAAAGGAAG
>JAHFAF010000488.1 GCA_023250715.1 Pseudobdellovibrionaceae bacterium
CGTCTCGGCTTTCTTTGCGAGAGCGTAATGCTGGCGGCCCTTCTCTTCATTGATCCTCCTAGTCCTAATTTAGGAAGTGTCCTGGACATTCCGCTTTCTTTCTACTGTTTCTTGCGTGGGCTCGGTCTCATCGGTCAGTGGTACAATTATTTCTCTCGTACATCCCTGCCTTCCTTTTTCCAAAGTGCCTTGGATCGTTTTGCGAGCCTCACAGGTCTCATGCTTTGGCGCGTTTTCACCGTCGATTCCATCAATTTCATCATTCAGGTTCGCGGTGAAAGAGATCCGTCCCGATTTAAACAGGTTGCCGAAAGCATCACGTTGGCCTCGCTCTTTAGCACACTTAAGTACCAGCCCGCGCTCTTTGAAGACAAGCTCAGGCGCTACGCTAGGACATTCGGCAAAAACGAGGGAATTATTTCATTCGATTATCTATCCATCTCTAAAATCGAGGGGCGTTTTAAGTTCGATCTTGTTGCCGAGTATTCGGTTGATTTGGTTTCGGGTGCTGTTACTGAGAGAGTAAATTCCGGAGCTCTGAATCCTCGTATTCCCCACCCGAGTTCAATTGTTCATCCATGCTCCGCCCCGGGTAGTTATGCGCCAGTGAGGTCCTTTTGACGGCGATTGCGCAAAGGATTCTCTTCTGGGACGGGAAAATTTTGGGATGGGAGAAGAAGCGCTATTGCTCTCGGCGGAATTCAGTTCGATCACGGATGCAAATCGCAAAACAACTCTTAGGGGCCCGTTTGTGCGAGGCCACCCTTGTGGATCTCGGGTGCGGTTCCGGCCTGTTCTTAAGCACTCTTGAAACTCTTAAGCCTCTGCGTCTTTTTGGAATCGATTTCTCTGAAAAGGCGATCTGCCAAGCCAGGAAAAAGTATCCACACACCTTTTTCCGGGGGGATGTTCTTGGGGGGGGATTGCCTGAGGCGGATTACTATACTGGGTTGGGGCTTTTGGACTGGCTTACCTTGGAAGAAGTGGATTGTTTGTTTGAAAAACTGAAGGGTAAAGACTTTCTATTCTCGTTTTCGGAGCGCAGGTCCAGTCTTTTGCGGGCACTGCATTCGCTCTTTGTGTTGGTGACGTACGGTTGGAGGTCAAAGGGGTATCGGCCAAGCTATTACTCGCTTGAGGAAATAGAAGAAATTGCACATCGGAGAAACTATCCCAAAATTCATGTCCTTCGCCACCCTAGCCTCAGCTTCGGGGCCTTTGTCAGTAGCTTTCCTTTGTCATTGGATTACTTCGATTCGGTAGCGCATGACTATAAAGAACGATCGGAGTCCATTTTTTGGAAAGCATTGAGAGCTGTCGAGTCTAGAGCAATTTTTGAAATGGTTCCCTCTCTACAGGGCAAGAACGTTTTGGATGCTTGTGCAGGGAGTGGTTTTTATACTACTCGGCTAGCGCGATTAATGCCTGAGAAGCTGACGGCAGTAGATCTTTCTGGCGAGATGCTAAGTAGAATTTCCATTCCGGGGGTGGAAAAACATCGAGGTGATGTGACTCGAATCGATTTTCCTGAGCTCTTTGATGTCATCTTGTGCGCGGGCGGGCTCGAGTTCATCGCAGATCCAAAAAATTTCTTCCAGCGTATGGCCGAGGTCTCTTCTCCAAGATCGAAGCTCCTACTTCTTCTTCCAATAGAAGGGTTTTTGGGGAGGATCTATCAGCGATTTCACAAAAAACACGGCTTGCGGATTCGGCTTTTCAATCGAGGGGAACTCGCTGGTCTTACCTCCGACTGGAAATTGGAAGCAGTGAAGAACGTGCATCCCTTTGCAATGGCGGTGCGCTATGGAAAGTAGAATTCTATTCGTCGTCAATGGCTTAGGGCTTGGGAACTCCACGCGCTGTTACAGTATTATTCAAGAGCTCCATGCTTTGGGCCACTCTATAGATGTAGCCACCTCGAACAATGGTCTTCTCTTTTACCGAGGTAAGCCGGAAGTCGATAACATTTATCCGATAGGATCTATTCACTACGGAAAAGGACGAAATAATCGCCTCAATATTTTGAGAACGATGGGGCTTGTCCTCGGAGGTTTAAGGCTATTTTTGAGTAACGCTCTTTTTCTTACGCGCCTGATTCGAAAATCTAAGCCGGCACTGGTCGTTTATGATTCCCAGTACAACATTCTTCCTCGTCTTCTTACGCGCGTCCCCATTGTAGCGCTTAATAATTCCGATCGAATCGTTTCCTATTTTTTTAAGGCACGCAATAAACCCTGGTCGATCTTTCCTCAGTTCTTTATGGTGGAGCTTTTGGATTCCATGTTTCACAAGATGGTTCCTCATTTCGTGATGAGTCCCTGGTTGGAGGGAAGACAGAAGGACGGGAAGTTCAAAAGGGTGGGACTAATCGTTCGAGAGGGAATAGAGCCGGTTTGCAGAGAGAATCTTTCCGTAAGAAAAATCCTTATCATGCTTTCGGGTTCCTCTTTCGGTGGGGATATCGATCCCTCTTCTTGGAACCTTCCTTATCATTTTGATATCGTGGGAAGAGAGGGCCGAAGCTCTTCCCTTGTCCGTTTTCATGGAAAGCTCGTCGATAATATCCCTCTTTTACTTGCCGCTGATATTGTTGTTATCAATGCGGGCTTTTCGGCCGTGAGTGAGGCCATTGCATTGAAAAAGCCGACAGTGGTGATCCCGGTGGAAAATCACGGCGAACAATGGGTAAACGGGCAAATTATTCGCGGGTTGGGTATGGGTGACGTGGCCACCTTGGAAAACGTGCGAGAACGTTTAATGAGCGTTATCGATAATTTTGAAAAGTATTCAGCGAATGCCTTGAGGGCTCAAATTCCCACCAATGGTGCTGCAGAGTGCGCTCGTTGGATTCGCTCGCTCGAGTTTTGCAAACCTCTCACACTGAATTCCTTGGTCGGCCAAAAAGCTCGATTTTAAGAGTCTGAGTTCGGCATGCCTACACAGCTACTTGCCGTGATTTAAATTTCCCGCAACAAGGAGGTAAACGGGGTTACTTTCTAAGCTCATACCGTAGTTGTCGAAACAATTTACGGAGACGAGGTAGAAGCCATTAACCGGCAAAGCAGTTGGGTAGATCAGGGTTCCGCTCGTAGCTGAA